>CAZHPS010000116.1:0-16025 GCA_964534335.1 uncultured Desulfobacterales bacterium | reverse complement strand
CAGTTGGCAGTGAACAGTTGGCAGTGAACAGTTGGCAGTGAACAGTTGGCAGTGATCAGTTGGCAGTGAACAGTTGGCAGTGATCAGTTGGCAGGTAAAATTTCTTACTGTACCCTCAAATCCTAACCTTTAATCCCTGATAACTTGATAACTGGTAACTGTTCAATGATAACTGGCAACTGATAACTGGTAACTGTTCACTGATAACTGATAACTGGCAACTGATAACTGTTCACTGATAACTGGCAACTGATATACAAGGAGATAATATGACCCCTTTTGAACTGGTCAGCACCATTGACAAAGAAATATCCGCATACACCCCAAAACTGTCTGCGGCCATCAACAAGGCACTTCTGTTTCACGGCGAAGGCAGTTCCCTGATTCTGCCCGGAAGCGGAAAAAGTGAAGATCTTTCCTTTGAGGAGAGCGAGAAGATCAAAGTGAAAAAAGATCAGGCTGATCTGGTGATTATGAAAATTATGGATGCGGCCGCGCTGATGGAGCAGCATTCCTCCTGGCGCGTGATTGTGGATACCAGACCGCCGGATAAGGATGGCAACATGGAATTCCGCTATACCCTGTTCCGGGAAAAACGGCAGATATAGACTTTCAGAAAATGTTTGTCCAAAAAACCCTAAAGGTTTCCAAAACCCTTAGGGTTTTCAGGCAGCAATCTTTATTTTAAAAACTATATAAAAATGGGTTTGATATAATCTTCTGTCAGTGGGCGTTATGCAGTTGTTTTTCAACTGACTGATTTTTATATGAGCCGATCCGGTCATCGGTGTTTCCGGCGGTGATAAGTAGGCAACCATAAATTTTCAGGTATAAAAGCAGCATAAGCTTCCAGCTTGTGCCTGCTGCATAAAAACAGTCCTGAAAACTTTATGCCAGAAAATTTATGGAACCTTACTTATGCACGGCCATCAGTTCCCCGATGCGGTTTATCACAGGGCGGAGTCTGAAACCGTAAAACCGCCCGGCCGGTGTTTTCCCACGTGCAGCCGTTTCCCTGAAAACTCTGTAACGGCGGATTCCCAGATTTATACATGCAGAATGCGGAATGCAAATCCGGAGGAGTGCAAAAATTGAGCGGAGCGGTTTTTTGCAAACCCTCAACAGCGGAAAAACTGACGGTTTCCCGTCGACACCGGGTTAAGCAGCAACGATTTTTTCTCGAATACAAAACATTTGCTTAAGGAAACGGCATTGATATTGGGAAAGAAATTTGCATCGAATTTTCTTGACATCAGCAGAAAAATATGAAAAAAATTCCCCAAAATGAAGGGAATGAATCCCTCAGTATATAAATTTTATATAAAAATCAGAAAAATGCAACGCCATGAAGGTGTAAGACCGCCAGAATCGGGCTTCCTCATGGCGTTTTTTGTTTTTTATATTTCAGACATTCATTTCAGGAAAAAAATAATGAAAAAAATCTCCGGGTATTTTTTCTGAGAAACAGAGAATCGCGGAGTATAATTCGCTGCTGAAACCGGCAGAGTAATCAGAGGCTGGCAACTCTGCGGAATATAACAGGTTTTAAGAAAAGGATTGTTATTCTGAAACCATCATGTTTTTTCGGAAAAACATTTTCTTAAATACCGGAGTATGAGATAACTACCTTAAATAACAAATTTTTACAATTGAACTGATTAAAAAGGAGCCATACATGAATGATTTTTCCGAAATTGTTTTAAAACCTGTGGGAGTGATCAGAAGCAGCATCAAAGAACCGGTGCTGCGCTCTGACAGCGAAGGCATCACCCTGAAGGAAAAACTGAAAAATGTCAAAGCAGAACGCGACAGAATCAGAACCATGATTTCTGAGATTGAAGTTGATCCGGCTTTCACAGAACTTCTTGATGATATTGAAGATCATTCCCATCTGATGATTCTGTACTGGGCGCACAAAGTTTCAGAGGAAAGCCGCAGACTGAAAAAAGTGCATCCCATGGGACGCAAAGATGTTCCCAAAAGAGGCATTTTTGCCACTTGCAGCCCTGCCCGGCCTAATCCGGTGCTGCTGACTGCGGTAAAGTTAATCGGACGAAACGGCAATATCCTGAAAGTGCAGGGACTTGAGGCAATTGACGGAAGCCCGGTGGTTGACATCAAACCCTATGTGGAGGGCTATCATGGTGCGGAAAATTTCAAATCACCGGAATGGATGGAAAAGATACGAAAAGAACTTGATGAGGCAGAATAAAGGAGAAAAAGCATGACGGCAAAGCAAATCATGGAAAGTGAAGAGTTTAAAAAATGTGCGGCCTTTCACGGCCATGTCTGCCCCGGGCTGGCAATGGGATTTCAGGCTGCCAAAGCCGGAATGGAATGGCTGAAGGAAAGGCGTTCTGAAGATGAGGAAATCGTTGCCATTGTGGAAACCGATGCCTGCTCTGCGGATGCCGTGCAGGTGCTGACCGGGTGCACTTTTGGCAAGGGCAATTTTATTTACAAAGATTACGGCAAAATGGCTTTGACCCTGCTGAGCCGGAATTCCGGCAAAGGCGTGCGGGTGTCCATACTGCCCGGAGCCTTTCAGCCGGATGAGGAACACCGCGCGCTGATTCAGAAGGTCATACAGGGCAATGCTGATGAAACCGAGCGTGCCCGGTTTCAGGAACTTCATCACAAACGCACCTGCAGTCTGCTGGAAACTCCGGTGGAATCCCTGTTTAACATTGCTGAAACACAAATGCGGATTCCTCCCAAAGCCCGGATTGAGCCATCCGAATTCTGCGGCTGCTGCGGTGAACCGGTCATGCCATCAAAAATGGAGACGGTTGACGGTAAAAAGGTCTGCCGGGGATGTCTGAAGGTATGATGGGAAATACAGACAGGGAATTCCGATCACTGAAACGGATCTGCATCATTGACGGACAGGGCGGAGGAATCGGGGCAACTTTGGTGAAATATCTCAAAGAGAGCTTTGGTCCCTCAGCGGAACTTACCGCGCTGGGAACAAACACCATCGCGGCTTCCCAAATGCTCCGGGCCGGAGCCAACCGCTGCGCGTCCGGAGAAAACGCAATATGCCGAACAGTTTATGAGGCTGACTGCATTGTGGGACCCATTGCCATTACATGGGCCAATTCCATGCTGGGAGAAATGACACCCAGGATGGCCGAGGCTGTCACATCCTGTCCGGCTGTGAAAGTGCTTCTGCCCCTGTTTCAGGAAAAGGCAGAGATTGTGGGAATTTCCAGAGAACCTCTGCCCCATCTGGTAAGAGAGGCTGTGGAAAAAATAAAGGAGGTGCTGAAAAATGTGTGAAGCCAATGCGTATCTGGTCAAAGACGGCAAAGAGGAACTGATCATGGAATCTGTGGATATTCTGGAACCCGAAGGGGAGAATATCTGGCGGCTGGTGGGGATTTTCGGGGATCAGAAAACCGTGAGGGGAAAAATCAGGGGAATGAATCTGGTTAATCACAGGATATTTTTTGAGCCGGGGAAAAACTGATACATCCCCTTCCAAACATCATGAAATCACGCTCTTTCACCGTCATTCCCGGCTTTGTTACAACTGAATGCTCTGTGCACGGTTCAACCGCTGATTCATAAAAAAAAGCGCAGATAAAATTATCTGCGCTTTTTTTGTTTTTATACCGATTCTCCATTGATTTTATACCAAATCGCTTTCAAAGTTCGGGGAATGCCTCTTTTTTTAACCACGAAAAACACGAAAAGCACGAAAAAACAGCATTTGACATTCTCATGTTTTGAAAGCGATTTGGTATTATACCAAATCGCTATTGAAATTATACAATAAGGTGAGTTATTTCCTCTGTGTCCTCTGTGGGAAACTGAATCATAAGTATATTTTCAATGGAGAACTATTAAGCGGAGCGGTTTTTTGCACTCCTCCGGATCAGTCCGCATAGTATCAGGTCAATAGCGAACCAGTATTACAGTGGAACCCCGTTTTTACCCCACCTTCATAAACCTGATGACTGCAAACAGGTCAGTTTTCTGAAAGTTGTTGCCTGCAGTACCGAAAACATGGTAAAGAAAAGCAAGGGGTAAAAACAATGGGAAATACAGATTGGGAGGTGTCATGTGGTGTCAGGTGTCAGGAAGAGGCTATATGTTCTGCTGTGGCTGATTTTTGCACTGCTTTTTCCGGTCACTGTCTGTGCAAAGACGGTAAAAGACCTTTCAGGCCGTGAGATTGTGGTGGAAAAACCTTTTGTGCGCATTATTTCCCTGTACGGAGCGCATACGGAAAATCTTTTTTCACTGGGATTGGACAAAGAGATTATAGGCGTATCCGCGAATGAATCCTTTCCGCCGGAAGCCATGACGCGGCAGGTTTTCACTTACCATGATGACGCGGAAAAATTCATGGCCGCAAAGCCGGATCTGGTGCTGACGCGTCCCATGATTGACCGGGCATACAAACCTTTTGTGGAAAAACTGGAGCAGGCCGGTATCACTGTTGTTTCCCTGCAGCCGGTGGGAGTGGAGGATATGTATGCATACTGGCGGGATTTGGGAATCCTTACCGGTAAGGAGCCAGCCGCGGAAGAAATGATCTCCGTATTTCAGAAAGCCGTGCAGAAAGCAGAACAAGGGATCAGACTGATTGCTCCTGAAAAGCGTAAACATGTGTATTTTGAGGCTATTCACAGCAAAATGAAGACTTTTTCCAAAGATTCCATGTCTATGTTTGTGCTGCGCACAGCGGGCGGCATCAATATTGCGGAAGATGCCAGCCAGATGCGCCAGACCAATATCGCTGCATACGGAAAAGAGCAGATTCTTGCCAAAGCAGGGGAAATTGATGTATTTCTGGCCCAGCAGGGAACCATGAACCCGGTGTCTGTGGAAATCATAAAAAATGAGCCCGGATTTCATGCCATCAAAGCAGTCAAAAACGGGGAGGTGTATCTCATTGATGAACTTTTGGTATCCCGGCCAACTCTGCGTCTTATGGAAGGAATCCGGCAGATCAGCCGGATGCTGTATCCGGATTCCCATTGAATCATTCTCCTGAATCAGCCAAAATAAATATCTCCTGCATTTTGTAAAAAAATTGGCAGTAAGTAAACTTCCATAAATTTTCGGGCATAAAATTTTTATAACAACCTGATTTTTTGGAAAAATCAGTTTTTTGAATACACGAAAATTTTTGTTTGCCTATTTAGGTCAAACCGGCTGATCTTCAGATTTCAAACCTGAGTTCCGCACAGAAAGAAATCTGTGTGACTCTGAGGAAAACTCTGCGTCACTCTGCGGTTAAAAACAGACGCTGACAAGCGGTTTGACCAACTGCCAAAAAATGCTTACAGTGTAAAAATAAAGAGCATATGCAAATGTAATACTGATTCGCCATTGGTTTGATCCAATACCCCCAGTTTTTCCGCAGTTCCGGCTGTGCAGAAAACCGCTCCGCTTAATGTTTGCACTCCTCCGGATCAGTATCAGTTCAATGGAGAATCGGTATAAAAGTTATTTTTTCTTACCTCCCAAAAAATGCTGAAAACGGAAATTTTCAGGAAACAACCGATATGGAAATTGTAAGCACTCACAAAAACACAGATTTTGACGCGCTGGCCTCCGTGATTGCAGCCACTCTTCTTTATCCAAAGGCTGTTCCGGTACTTCCCAAAAACATCAATCCCAATGTAAAGGCATTTCTCAGCATTCACAAAAAAGTTTTCAATGTAGTCGATTCTGATGAATTTGATTCAGAAGCAGTAACGCGGCTCATTGTGGTGGATGTGAACAGATGGGATCGGCTGGATGGGATGAAAAAACTGAAAAACAAAGAGCATATGGAGGTGATTCTCTGGGATCATCATCCGGACAAGGGCGACATCAGTGCCAACCAAAGCTGTCAGGAATATATGGGGGCAAATATCACCCTGATGGTAAGGCAGTTGAAAGCAGAAAAGATCAGGCTGACTCCGGTGCAGGCCACCCTGTTTCTGACCGGGCTTCATGAGGATACGGGCAATCTTATGTTTCCCTCCACCAGGCCTGAAGATGCTATGGCCGCTGCATGGCTTTTGGAAAACGGGGCGGATCTGAATGTGCTGGCCTCATGGCTTCGGCCCATATACGGCGAAAAACAGAAAAACATCCTGTTTGAAATGCTCCGTTCGGAAAAAACAAAAAGAATCAATGGTTACAATATCAGTTTCCACAAACTCGACATTGAAGGCCATGTGGGAAGTCTTGCGCTGGTGGTGCATATGTGCCGGGAAATCCTGAATGCGGATGCGGTTTTCGGTATTTTTACCGGCGAAAAAAGGGGAAAGGCCATTATCATTGGCCGCAGCAATGCTGACGGACTGGATATTGGCGCGATCATGCGCAGTCTGGGCGGAGGCGGACATGCCGGAGCAGGTTCTGCCACACTCACTTTTGTCAATCCTGACACTGTGGAAGAAATGATCACAGAACTGATAGAAGGCAATCAGCATGCCTCGGTCAAAGTCAGTGATCTCATGTCCTTTCCTGTATTTACGGTTTCTCCGGATACGCCCATGAAAGAAGCCGGAATGCTGCTGCGGGAAAAAGGCTGCACCGGTTTTCCGGTTACAGAAAAGGGAAAAATCGCAGGCATCATTTCCCGCCGGGATTTCCGGAAGATCAAAAAGAAATCCGGGGAAAATGCTCCGGTCAGGGCATTCATGAGTCCCCAGGTGGTGACTATGGAACCAAACCGAAGCCCCATGCAGGCCGCTCAGTTGATGGTACGGCATGACATTGGCCGTCTGCCGGTGGTGGAAGAGGACGGAACCCTTATCGGCATTGTCACCCGTTCGGATGTCATGCTGTATCTGTATGACATGCTGCCGGACTGAAATGAAAGATTCCCATCCAATCATCATCTTTGAAGATATTGCCGTGCGTCTGGGGGAAAAACTGATTCTTCCCCATACAGACTGGGAAATCCGAAGCGATCAGCACTGGGCTGTTCTCGGCCCCAACGGCGCAGGCAAATCTTCCCTTGTTCGTGCGCTGGCCGGAGATCTGCCCATTGTGCGGGGAAACGTCCGGCGGTATTACAGCGAATCTGAAAAACCAGCGTATGTTTCCTTTGAACTGCAGCGCAAACTCATTGCCAAAGAAGAACAACTGGATCATGCCCGGTATTTCAGCGGAAATATCAGCAGCCTGACCACTGCAAGGCAGATTCTTGATCCTTCTGATTCCAAATCCCCCAGACTTGAAGAGATTGCCTCTCAACTGAAAATACAAACTCTGCTGGATCGTGGCATACGTTTTCTTTCCACAGGCCAGATGCGCAAAGTGCTGATTGCCCGCGCGCTGATCCAATCGCCCCGTTTGCTGATTCTGGATGAACCCTTTGACGGTCTGGATACAGAAAACCGGAAGGATTTGACCGGCATTATCCGCGAGCTGATGAAAGGATCCATGCAGATTGTTCTTGTGACGCACAGGGAAGAGGAAATTTTGCCTGAAATTTCCCATGTTTTGTATGTGCAGAACTGCCGGGTTGTCAGGCAGGGGCCGCGTTCAGAGATACCTGCAATTCCTCTTTTTCCTCAATGTGGGAAAACATGTTTTTCTCCGCCTGCATTTTCTGAATCTCAACAAAGATGCAAAACAGATGAGCCTGTGATTGAAATGAAAAATGTCACTGTACGCTATAATGACACAGTGGTTTTTTGCAATCTCAACTGGATTGTGGGGCAGGGGGAAAACTGGGCGGTTCTCGGCCCAAACGGAGCAGGAAAAACCACATTGCTGCGCCTGATTTCCGGGGATCATCCCCAGGCTTATGCCAATGAAATCCGGCTTTTCGGAAAACTTCGGGGAAGCGGGGAAAGCATATGGGAAATCAAAGAGCATATCGGAATTGTATCTTCAGAATTTCAGATACATTACCGCAAATCCATCACTGCTTTGGATGCTGTGATTTCAGGCTTTTTTGATTCAGTCGGGCTTTACCGCAAATCCGCTTCATGGCAGAGAAAAACTGCTTTGCAGTGGATGCAGCAGCTTGGCATGGAAGACAAATCAGATCAGCGGTTTGACCGGCTTTCCTGCGGGGAGCAGCGCATGGTGCTGCTGGCCCGTTCTCTGGTGAAATCCCCTGATTTGCTGATTCTGGACGAACCCTGTCAGGGACTGGATACAGCAAACCGGCAGATGATACTGAATTTGATTGATCATATCGGACATTACAGTGATACACAGATTCTGTATGTAAGCCATCATCCCGAAGAAATGCCATCGTGCATTCACCATATGCTGCAACTGAAAAATTCCGGTCAGGGTTGTAATATGCCAAAGTCACTTTAATGAAAGGAGCTGTTTTATGATCAGAAAACATTGTGTGATACTGTCTGTTCTTTTTTTTGCGGGCATTTTTGGAACATCCTCTGCACAGAGTACGGACATATGCCAGGTGGTGGGGCCTGATTTGCGTCTGCACATGCCATGCGTGGAATTTCAGGATGTTCAGTATGCCTTTGATATGGCCTATTTTCAGAATCCCGCAGATCCGGAAGGTCTGTACTGGAAAATCGATCTCAGCAGCCTTACTGTGAAAGACATGCCGGAGGAACAGTGCCTGCCGGTAAGAAACAATCTGAAAATCTATGCGGCCTGCATGGAATATGAGAATATCCCATACCGCTTTGTTATGTCCTATGCACCAGATGCTGATCCTGAGGCCCTGGCATGGAAAATGGAGATCAGCACTTTTTCTGCGGTTCCGGAACCGCCTTCTTACGGAAGCGGTTATCTGTCCATAGGAGAGGAATCCTGGAATACCAGCATTGCCTATTATACCCCGGAAAGTCTGGGGCAGACCGCAAATCCCGGACTTCTGGTTTATCTGCACGGAGACGGTGAAACATCACTCACGGCATTGAAATCCCGCGTGGAAAATGATTTCAAAGCAGTCGCGGATGAAAAAGGAATGGTGGTGATTGCTGTGCATATCAGGGATTCCGCGTAGTGAATGCGTATGGAAAATACACATATGATGACTATTACAATACTGTGGATGCCATTCTGCTGGCCCATAAAATCTGGGGCGTAAATCCCTATGAAACCTGTATTGCAGGATATTCCGCAGGTGGCCCCGGTGCTGTGCTGATTGCCAGAAGTGAACTCCGGCCTGCTATTCGGGCTGTGAACATATGGTGCGCTCCTTTCAATATAAACGCTCTGATTCCCAATTCATACAATTCACAGTCTCCGGTCAGGCTGGTATCCAATACCGGTGATCCCAATTATTTCCTGTCATTTCCATACTGGCAGTATTCTCTTTACAGATACGGGCATACAGTGGAATCTGTCACTGAAACGCATATTGCCGGGCACCAGTTTGATGGCCGGAGTGTGAAAAATGCTGTTGACTGGATGATGCAACTGCCCTGAATCAGCTTGTGCTACTGTGGCGGGATGTTCTATTCCGGGATGTTCTTTTCTGAAAATCACCTTTCTGAAAATGGGGAAACCCGTATCATTTCTCCGCAAACATTCTGCAGAGCCAGACTCACATGGGTTTTGTGGCCGTTGATGGCTTCTTTTGCTGCGGACAAAGCCTTTTCCGGCGTGTTGTTTTTTTCGCTCAGATGTCCAAGTATCACATTCCCAAGACCGGGATGCAGAATATCGCGCAGAAGTTCCCCGGACTGTGCATTTGACAGATGGCCGGTTCTGCTTTTCACCCGCTGTTTGAGATGCCAGGGATAGGGGCCGTTCATCAGCATGTCCGGATCATGGTTGGCCTCCAGAATGATCAGAGAACAGCCCCGCAGATGTTCTTTTACCACATTCGTGGCAATGCCCATGTCCGTAGCAATGCCAATCCGGGTTCCGTTTCTGCCCACAGTGAATCCGGCAGGGTCTCCCGCGTCATGGGAAGTGGAAAAAGGGCGGATATCCAGTGTATGAATTTTGAATGCTGCCCCGGATTCAAAATGCCGGATTTCAGACAGATTTCCCATCTTTGCCCCGGCAGCAGATTCTGTTTTACGGCTGATATACACGGGCAGTCCGTATCTCCGGGAAAGAATACCCGCTCCCTGAATATGATCAGAATGCTCATGGGAAATCACAATGGCATCCAGCGCACACAGGTTGAGTCCTTTGGATGCAAAACGGCGTTCCAGTTCCACACCGGAAAGCCCCGCGTCAATGAGTATGGATGTGGTTCCGTCTGAAATATAGGTCGCGTTTCCCCGGCTGCCGCTGGCAAGCGCGCAGACCCGGAGATCACTATCCCCGGATCCGGTGGAATCTCCGGGGGAATCAGATGAATGCATGATTTATCCTTTTGGGATTTATACATAATACATGACCAATTTGGATTTTATGGTATCAAATCCCCTCCTGAGAGGGGATAAAGGGGTGTGTTCAGCACGGGGAACAGACACACCCCCTGCCCCCTCTCAAGAGGGGATTTTTTAAAGAACTTAACACTCATGCCCCTCTCAAGAGGGGAATATATAAAATTCAACGTGGTCATGTAGTAATATGAAATCTTAAAACGACAGTCAGAGAGTTTGTTTTGTTTTTCCGAACCGGTTCCGCAGAGTCTGCACAAACACCTGATCTGCTCTCTGCGAAATCATTTCAAGGGGAGAATATCCCCGTTTCCATGCCAGATAAAAGGAAATCCCCAGAAGAACTGCGGTCAGCACCATATTCGGCCATGCATTGATGGCCCACTGTCCCTTCCATACCCACTGTATTTTTTCAGAAAAAGGCAGCAGATACGGAATCGGCCACTGATACCCGTCCGGCCCCTTTGCGCCGATGATATCTCCGAGCAGATGCAGGTGAAAACTCAGACATACCAGCATGGGAGTCAGATATTTTCTTTTTGCAGCCGCGCCTGCGGCAATCATCACAGCCATACAGAAACCAATATTGTGGCAGAGTACATGATGGTATTCAGACCACCACATCAGAGGATGCCCGCTGTGTTCCGTGATTTTTTCCGCAATGATTCCCAGGGCATCAGCATCAGGAACAACAGCAGCAACTGTAACCAGCATCCGATCTCTTGCTGCAAGATGATCTGTGCTGGCAATCATCCATCCGGTCAGAAAATGGGTAATGGGACTCATTTGACAAAACCTCAGACAACTAATCATATTTTTTTCTGTATCTTTGCCCATGTATCCCGCAATGTGACTGTGCGGTTGAACACCGGACTGCCCGGAGCCGAATCCTTTTCATCTGTACAGAAATATCCCATACGCTCAAACTGGTAACGGGAACCCGGTTCAGCCTGGGCCATTACCGGCTCCAGTTTGCAGTCTTTGAGAATTTTCAGGGAATCCGGGTTGAGACATTCCTTATAATCACCTGATTCATTGGGGTTTTCTTTGGTAAACAGATAATCATACATTCTCACTTCCGCATTTATCGCGTGCGCTGCTGAAACCCAGTGCAGAGTTCCCTTCACCTTTCTTCCGTCCGGCGCATCCCCGCCCCGTGTCGCGGGATCATAAGTGCAGAGCAGTTCTTTGATTTCCCCTGTTTTTTCATCTTTGATCACATCCCTGCAGGTGATGAAATACGCATAGCGCAGCCGCACTTCCCGTCCCGGAGACAGACGGAAATATTTCTTGGACGGATTTTCCATAAAATCCTCCTGTTCGATATACAGCACGCGTGAAAAGGGAACTTTCCGGATTCCGGCAGCAGGGTCTTCGGGATTGTTGATGAATTCCAGTTCCTCCACCTGATTTTCCGGATAGTTTTCAATGATCACACGCAGGGGATTCAGCACAGCCATAACCCGGATTGTGTGTCTGTTCAGATATTCCCGGACACAGTATTCCAGCAGGGCCATATCCACCATGCTGTCACGCCGGGCCACGCCAATGCGCTCGCAGAAATTCCGTATGGATTCGGCAGGATATCCCCTTCTCCGCATTCCGGAAATGGTCGGCATTCTCGGATCATCCCAGCCGCTGACCGCCCCGCTTTCCACCAGCCCGATAAGTTTGCGCTTGCTCAGTACCGTATAAGTGAGATTAAGCCGGGCAAATTCAATCTGCTGCGGATGATAAACATCCAGAGTATTCAGCACCCAGTCATACAGTTCCCGGTTGTTTTCAAATTCCAGAGTGCAGATGGAATGGGTGATTCCCTCTATGGAATCCGAAAGGCAGTGCGTAAAATCATACATGGGATAAATGCACCATTTGTCCCCGGTTCTGTGATGGGAGGTTTTCCGTATGCGGTACAAAGTGGGATCACGCATTACAATATTTGGGGATGTCATGTCAATTTTGGCACGCAGCACGCGGGAACCATCCGGAAATTCGCCTTTTTTCATGCGTTCAAACAAATCCAGATTCTCTGCCACCGAACGGGTGCGGCTGGGGCTTTCCTTTCCGGCCTCTGTCAGGGTTCCCCGGTATTGACGGATTTCATCCGCACTCAAATCATCCACATACGCTTTGCCTTTTTTTATAAGCTGGACCGCAAATTCATACAGTCGGTCAAAATAATCAGACGCGTAATGCAGATGATCTCCCCAATCTCCGCCCATCCATTTCACATCCGCCTTTATGGATTCCACATACTCGGTTTCCTCTTTTGCGGGATTGGTATCATCAAAACGCATGTGGCATCTGCCTTTGTAATCCCTGGCAAGCCCGAAATTCAGGCAGATGGATTTTGCATGTCCGATATGCAGATAACCATTGGGTTCAGGCGGAAAACGGGTCACAACCTGTTTGTCAAACCTGCCGGTTTTCATGTCTTCGTCAATGATGGTGCGGATAAAATTGCCTGGCGATGCGGTTTCTTTGTCTTCTGTACCCGCGTCCTTCCTGCTTTCCTCAGTCATACATGAACTCCTTGTATTCATACTTTACCGGTAAAAATTTTATGTAATAAAAACCGGTTATTTCAAAAAAAAGCAGGGACAGGAACCAGCCTGCCCCCGAATACCGGAAAAAAATTTTTTATAGACTTTCAGAAAATGTTTGTCCAAAAAACCCTAAGGGTTTCCAAAACCCTCAGGGTTTTCAGGCAACAATCTTTATCTTAAAAACTATAGTTCGGAAATCCCAACTGCGTAACTCCCCACAGATATTTTTTTACCGAATCCTGTTCTGCCAAAAAAGAGAGATTCTTATAGCACAGAAAAAATCATTTGTACAAGAGAGCTTTGACAGGAAAGACATTTTTCCCCGCATACTGAACCCTGAAAGAGTTAAATCAGAATTTGATCATTATAATACAAAAAATCAGGATGATAGAGTGTAAAAGTTCTGTCTTTTCCCTCTTATCTCTCCACCTGGATTTCTCCGACCGGGAGCCGGAAAAATTCTCTGGAATTGCTCCTGGCAGTGCGATCCGGCCGGATGTCCTGCACAATGTGCACCCGTATTTTTCGCCTTCCATCCCGCAGTTCAACCATATCTCCGGATTTCATCTCCTTTTTCACTTTGACAAATCCGCAGCTTAAACCTTTGGGACTGAAACCGTCAGGTTTGTCCGGACTGGCAGAGCCCAGTATTTTGCCATCATGCCGTCCGATGGACATATCGGTCGCACAGGTCAGCACAGTGCCGATTTCCTTTCCGTCTGCATCCGCAGCAGTGGCAGGAAGGGTTACTTTTCTGGGATCATCTCCTGCAAAAGGATAGGTGTATTCAGCATTCTGTGCATTCAGCAGAGCCTGGGATCCGATAAAATTTTTTGTGAAATTTTTTCCGTCTTTTGTGTATGGCAGGGCAAATGTCCAGGGATGACGGATAAAAGGCCAGTGACCAATATCCTGATGGGAAAGGGGCAGAACCGCACCAGCGCGCAGGGAATCCCGCGCTGCCAGTCCGCATGCCGTGAGTCCAAATTCCTCCCCGGTTTTCATAAGCATTTCCCAAATCCGGAGAAAATGCACAGGAGCCAGAAAAATTTCAAAACCGAATTCACCGGTATAACCGGTCCGGGAAAGCAGAATGGCAGTGCCGTCTTTCAGTCGAACCTGTGCAGACAGAGGCGAGGTTTCATCAAAATGGCCTTTGAAGGAAAAATAAGGCATACTGTCAAACACCTTTTCCGGATCATCCAGCATTTTTTGCAGTATTTTTGCGGAAAACGGCCCCTGAATATCCATTTTTCCCAGTTTATCCGTCAGATCCGTGATTCGCACATTCAGAGATCCGCTATGTGCGGAAAGATGGGCAGCAATTCTTTGTCCCATTCCAGCATTGACCACGACCATATATTCACTTTTTTCCATCATAAACACAATAGCATCGTCAATGACATGGCCTTTTTCATCCAGAAACGCACCATAGACACATCTGCCGGGAAAAAGTGCTTTTTTCTCTTTGCCTATGCACATTGTCAAATCATTGGTGAAACAGTGCTGGAGTAAAGCAAACGCGTCTGCGCCTGTCACCATGACAGATGCCATATGGCTGGTGTCAAAAAACCCTGCATGGGTAAGTACTGCCATATGTTCGTTCAGGGCAGATGCATACCACAGGGGCATGTCATAGCCGCCGAACACGCTCATTTTTGCACCTCTGGAAATATGCCATTTGTGAAGAAGTGTCTGTCCGGGCCGGGTTTCCATAATGCTATCCTTTCTGCACAGAAGTGAGTGATAAACAACATGCCGGTACAATGGGCAAGCACATGGTTTCCGTTTTTTTTGCATTTGGCGGGGAAAACATTATCGGAAATAAGGCAGAACAGCCCGCCAGTTTGCTTATGAATGGTGGCACAGACTGTATGCCTGTGCTGTTTTATCTCCGATAATGTCTGTTCAACTGGAATCCTGATAATTATGAAAGGGAAATCTTCCTCTTTGCTGAATTTACATGGCATTTCTTCCGCAGCAACTGCCAGGGCCGGCACAGCCTGCCTGATGCGGTGATGATCCGCAGCAGCCTGTATCTCCGCGTCCCGGCAGGGCATGTTTTGGTGTGCCGGAAATGGACGCGTGCGCAGAAAGCAGTTTTTTCATGCTCCGGTTTCCGCACGCAGGACAGGAAGGTGTCTGATCCGATAAAGAAACCAGAATTTCACTGGTTTTTCCGCATTCGGTACACAGATAATCAAAAAGGGGCATGGATTTTCTCCTTTCAGCAGCAGTGGTGATGTTCATGGTTATGGTCAGTGCAGGCCTGTTCCATTGGGAATACAGGGAGTTTGCCGGTTTTGAACAGAGCAAGATTTTCCGAAACCGTGCCTTCAATTCCCCGGTAAATGGCAATTCCCGCGCTGCTGAGTTTGCTCAGTGCACCTTTTCCGATTCCTCCTGCAATCACAGCATCCACTTTTTCTGATCCCAGAGATTTTCCGGGCTGACACTCTCCGTGTTTGTGGTGCATATCCTTGTTTTCAAGCACTTTGCATTCTCCGGTTTCAGAATCCACAATCATAAAAAGACGGGCTGTTCCGAAATGGTCATGAACAGGGGAGCCAAAACCGGCCTCCTGAATGGTGGGAAATGCGATTTTCATTTCTAACTCCTTGATATTAATTGATAAAATATATATGATATGACAGTATGCCGAAATATTTCACAAAAAAAGTAAACATGAATCAGCGTGTGTCAAGCAGTTGAATGTCTGTCTCCCGATTTGACCCGCTAAAAGACTTTCCAATCAATAAGTTGCCCCTTATATTTGTGATTCATTTTTCATCCGGCACTTAACGCTCTTTCTGTTTTGTCAATATTCGGAATGTCAGTCATTGAACTGCCGTAATAAACAAATTTCAGAATCCCGGATTTGTCAATGAGCATCTGGGCAGGCATTCTTCCCAATTTAAGAATTTTAACCTCCTGACCGTAGAGATTCATTACAGAATGCTTAGGATCAGGCAGACCTGTAAACGGCATGTCTTCCTTTTCCCAGTATTTTCTGAAGGAATCTGCATTTTCAGGCCCCACAACAAGCACTTCCATATCCAGTTTCGCGAGTCTGTCCACGTTCTGACGCAACTGCGCCATGTGCCTGCGGCAAAAGGGTCAGAGAAAACCTCTGTTAAATACAATCAGCACATTTTTCCGGTTTCTGTAAGCGGAAAGAGAAACCTCTTTGCCCCTGAAA
>CAZHPS010000115.1:13161-16088 GCA_964534335.1 uncultured Desulfobacterales bacterium | reverse complement strand
TATTTTTATTTGTAAAAATAAGTATTTTTAAAAATCTGCAAAAAATAAATATTTTTTTCTTGACTAATCAGAAAAAATAATTCATAGTAGCACGAAACAAATAAACGGCATTCATTAAATATTATGGGTATACAGGAACGAAAACTGAGAGAAAGAGAGCGGAGACGGCAGCAGATTATGATCGCAGCCAAGAGAGTATTCTCCGTCAGGGGGTTCAGCAGGGCCACGATGGAGGACATCGCGAAAGAGGCCGAACTCAGCCCCGGCACGCTCTACCTTTATTTCAAAAACAAGGACGAGCTTTTCTCCTCGCTTTCGATCCGTATTCTTCAGTATCTCAATATCCGGCTGGAGCATGTTGCCAATGATCAGTCTCTGGAAACAGGTATGCTGAAAATTGAAAGTCTGAAAGAAGCCATGCTGGATGTCTACAAGTTCGATCCTCTTATGCTGATCAATATGTTCCATCTGCAATCCAGTGAAACCATCAGAAATCTGTCACCGGAACTTCTTTCGGAAATCAAAACACTGTCCCGCAGTTCACTGAAAACCATGTGCAGAATCTTTGAGGAAGGGCAGAAAGACGGCTGCCTCATTGACAGACCTTCCATTGTGTTTGCAGATATTGTCCTGTCCATGTTCGCTGGCATTGTGCTGTGGGAGGAGAGCAAAAAGACCATCAACGATGAAAAAAATTTCCTGGAACAGACTTTGGACACAGCGTTTGAAATTTTTAACCGGGGAATAAGAAAATAGACATATTTTGATTTTAATACAAAAAAGGGAAAGGAGGGGAGGACAGAAATCAGGAGCATAAGCAGTGTTTTTTTGTGGGGTGCGGACGATTATTTTTTTTATTAAACAGCAGATCTTGCAGTCTGTGAGAACAAGGGAGGAAAACAATGTCAGAACAAGCTGTAAAAGAACCTACCCAGGCGTGGATAACCACATTCGCGGGTACGGCCATCAATCTTTGTCTGGGCATTCTCTATGCCTGGAGTATGTGGAGCAAGGAACTTATCAACGTGGAAAAGGCCGGAGAGCCGATGACCGGTCTCAATGAAGGCTGGAAATATCTGACCAACGCAGAAGCTGCCACGCCTTTTTCCATATGCGTCATCATTTTTGCCGTGTTTATGATTCCGGGCGGACGGATTCAGGACAGAATCAGCCCCAAATTCGGTGCCACGCTGGGCGGGCTCTGTCTGGCTGTGGGATGTATCCTTTCCGGTATCATGAAAAGCTATACCGGTCTGATCATCGGTTTCGGTTTTCTGGGCGGTGTTGGCATGGGCATCGGATATGCGGCTCCGACACCTGCGGCCTTGAAATGGTTCGGCCCCCACAGACGGGGACTTATCGCGGGACTTGTGGTCGGCGGTTACGGCGGTGCGGCTCTGTACATCGGCCCTCTGGCAAAATATCTTATCACCAATTTCGGGATTTCAAACAGTTTCATCTATCTGGGAATCTTCTTCGCTATCATCGTTATTATTGCCGGTCAGTTTCTGAAAACCCCTCCGGCCGGATATGTGCCGCCTGCTCCCAAAGTGCAGCAGACCGCAGCACAGGCTGCAGCCACCACCAAATACAACTGGGAAGCCGGTGACATGATGAAAACCTGGCAGTTTTATGCTTTGGTTTTCATGTTCATCATCACCACACAGTCGGGTCTGCTGATTATTGCCAACGCGGCGGGTCTGCTGGCCACAACAGCCAAAAAGATACCGTTTTTTGCCAACAATGCCTGGCTTCTGGTGTCTTACGGCGGTCTGGTCAACGCATGCGGACGGGTGGGAACCGGGTGGTATTCAGACAAGATCGGACGGGTCAATGCCTATTCCCTTAACTGCGGTCTTTCCGCTCTCTGCCTCTTTGCACTGCCCATGATCATCGGCAGTCAGAGCATCTTCCTGCTGTTTGTTGCAGTGGGTATTGCCTACTGGCAGTACGGCGGCGGTCTGTCCCTTATGCCCTCTTTCACCGGTGACTTCTACGGTCCCAAAAACCTGGGCTTCAACTATGGTCTGGTCTTCATGGGCTGGGGCATCGGATTCTTTATGGCCAGAGTCGGCGGATATATTAAAGATGTGACCGGAAGTCTGGACAATGCCTTCTATATTTCAGGCGTACTCCTGATCATCGGTGTTATTCTTTCACGGGTCACCAAAAGACCGAGTTTTGCAGGGGAAGTGCAGGGCAGCACTGCATAAGACAGTGCTTTGCTCTTGGACAGTCATCAGGAATAAGATTCCGGGTGTGACAGAGGGTTGCATCCCGGAATACATTACAGGATAAAAACTGCTTTTTTTTAACGTAACACACAAAACACACAGGAGAGAAAAGAAAATGGCAAAAGAAAAAGACGAAAACTTGAATGTATCGGAAGCTGCAATCGCGTCCCACTGGAAAGAGGAGGAGATGTATCCCCCGACCGGAAAATTCATTGCCCAGGCAAATATGACGGACGAAGGCATATATGAGCGCATGTCCCTGAAAAATATGCCGGACTGCTACAAGGAATACGCGGATCTGCTGGACTGGTACAAATACTGGGATACGATTCTGGATACCAGCGATGCTCCCTGCTACAAATGGTTCAAGGGCGGTCTGATCAATGCCTCCTACAACTGTATAGACAGACATCTGGCAAAAAACCGCAACAAAACAGCCATCCACTTTGTGCCTGAACTGGAACAGGAAAGAGTGGATCATATCACCTATCAGGAACTTTGGGTACGGGTGAATGAATTCACAGCAATGCTGCAGGATTTCTGCGGACTCAAAGCAGGCGACCGTGTAACACTGCATATGCCCATGTCTGCAGAACTGCCCATCACCATGCTGGCCCTCTGCCGCATAGGTGTCATTCATTCCCAGGTCTTCGGCGGATTCAGCGGCAAAGCCTGTGCAGACAGAATCGTGGA
>CAZHPS010000115.1:0-13061 GCA_964534335.1 uncultured Desulfobacterales bacterium | reverse complement strand
ATTCCCAGGTCTTCGGCGGATTCAGCGGCAAAGCCTGTGCAGACAGAATCGTGGATTCCAAAAGTGATGTGCTGGTCACCATGGATGCCTATTACCGGGGTGGCAGTCTGATTGATCACAAGGAAAAAGCGGACGAAGCCTGCGCGGAAGCAGCCAAACAGGGACAGACTGTGAAAAAAGTTCTGGTATGGCAGCGCTATCCGGGCAAATATTCCGCAAAAACACCCATGGTGGACGGACGGGATTTCTTTGTCAACGATGTCGTGAAAAAATACTACGGCAAACGCGTTGATCCGGTTCCCATGCCTGCGGAAGCTCCCCTGTTCCTTATGTATACCAGCGGCACCACCGGCAAACCCAAGGGCTGTCAGCACGGAACCGGCGGTTATCTGGCCTATGTCACAGCCACATCCAAATATGTGCAGGATATTCATCCCGAAGATGTTTACTGGTGCATGGCTGACATCGGCTGGATCACCGGACATTCCTATATTGTTTACGGCCCCCTTGCCCTGGCAGCGTCCTCGGTCATCTATGAAGGCATTCCCAATTATCCGGATGCAGGACGGTGCTGGCGTATCGCGCAGGATCTGGGTGTCAATATCTTCCACACCGCGCCCACAGCCATCCGTGCGCTGCGGAAGATCGGGCCTGATGAACCGGCGAAATACAATTATCATTTCAAACACATGACCACAGTGGGCGAACCCATTGAACCTGAAGTCTGGAGATGGTACTACAATGTGGTGGGCAAAGGAAAGGCTGCGATTGTGGATACTTGGTGGCAGACAGAAACCGGCGGATTCCTGTGCAGCACCCTTCCTGCCCTTAAAGCCATGAAACCCGGCAGCGCAGGCCCCGGCATGCCCGGCATTCATCCCATCATATACGACAATGACGGCAATGAAGTTCCCAACGGAAAGGGAATTGCAGGCAATATCTGCATCCAGAACCCCTGGCCCGGAATGTTCCAGACCATCTGGGGCGACCGTGACCGTTTTGTCCGTCAGTATTTTGAAAGATACTGCAAGAATCCCAAGAGCACAGACTGGAGAGACTGGCCCTATCTCACAGGTGATGCTGCCATTATGGCAGAAGACGGTTATGTGCGTATCCTCGGCCGTATTGACGATGTTATCAACGTATCCGGTCACCGTCTGGGAACCAAGGAACTGGAGTCCGCAGCCCTGACTGTTATGGAAGTGGCGGAAGCCGCTGTTGTTCCGGTCAAAGATGAAATCAAAGGCGTTGTGCCGGATATGTATGTGGCCCTCAAACCCGGTTATCAGGCCAGCGATGAGATTGCCAAAAAGGTGCAGAAGGCTCTGGTCGACGAGATCGGCCCCATTGCCAAGGCACGGAAAGTATGGGTGGTTCCTGATATGCCCAAGACCCGTTCCGGAAAGATCATGCGCCGGATTCTGGCAGCCATTTCCAATGGCACGGAAGTTGGCGACACCATGACCCTGGCCAACCCTGAAGTGGTTGATGCGATCAGGAAAATGACATAAACCGCATTGTGAAGCAAAACTCTTGATTCCGGCATCATAATCTGATACAGGAATTCAGAATAAACCGAAGGCAGGAAGGTTTCTTCCTGCCTTCCTTTTTGTGAACCTGCACACGGATTATGAAAAATGGATCTTCCCATTCCCTATATCCCGGATTTTCAGAATTTTGCCATAGACTATTTTGTGGCTTTTCTTGCAGCAATGCTGCTTGCCGTCATGGTCAATGCAGAGGGACAGGCATTTGCGGCCACTGCCCTGGGAGACACACAGAACAGCCCAAAGCGTTTTCATTTCAATGCCTTCCTGCATATGGACATATGCGGAACCATCTGTTTTTTTCTCGCGGGTTTCGGATGGCCCAGGAAGGTGGATATTGATGTTTCCCGTTTTTCCCAGCCCCGTTTTTTTGCGTTTCTTGTACGGATGGCAGGCCCTATGTCCAATTTTCTTCTGGCCAGCATAGCGGGAAGTGTTGTCTGGCTGATGGGAAAATACGGTGTGGAGGACAGGGTTTTTTCCGTTGTCATGATTGTCAATGCTTCTGTGGCCGCGTACAGCCTTATTCCCATTCCCCCGCTGGCCGGGGCAAATCTTTTTACCGTGTTTCTTTCGCCCCGGAGCATTTCTCTGAAATATCTTGAAATAACAGGAGCGATCTTTATTTTGGGCATTTTTCTGGTGGAAAGATTCGCGCATCTTCCGGTGCTCAGCCCTGTGGTGAATCCTCTCGTAACAGCCATTGTCGATTTCATAAAAAGCTGAAAAAATGAACCCGCATGTTTTTCTTTCTTGACCCTCTGCTGTTTTTCGTTATATTCATTTCTCATTTGTTTTATGTGTTTCCATTCATCCGATGGCCCTTTGCATTCCAGTTTCAGAGATACAGGGCAGGTCGGAAACCGCTTACCTGTACAGAATGCAAGACCGGGTTTTATGCTGATTCACCGTTGATTTTATACAATATTGTGAATTTTTCTGTTTTATTGCAGAATATTGCCTTTTCACAAATATATTTTCAGCAGGGGTTTGGTATTAAACCTGTGCCTTGCAGGATATTTCGGACAATCATTTTCCGGAATTATCTGTATTCAATCAGAAAAGGAGGATGGTTTTATGGCAGTAATCACTATTTCCAGACAGTTCGGCGCGGGCGGCAAAACACTTGGAAAACTGGTTGCCAAAAAAATGGGATATTCCCTGGCCGATGAAGACATTATCCAAAAGGTGGCAGACAAAGTCAATGTATCCAAAGACTGTGTGAAATTCATTGAACAGGAAGCAGGCGGGACTTTGCTCAAATTCATGTCCGGGCTGGTCGCCAAAAACTACATCGAGCGAATTCTGGGCGTAGACAAAGGCCATATTGATGAAGAAGTTTATGTGGATGCGCTCCGGGAAATTATCACCCATGCTGCGCGGGAAGACAATGTGGTTATTGTAGGCCGGGCCGGTCAGTATATTCTGCAGGATCATCCAAAGGCATTTCATGTTCTTCTGGTTGCGGAAAAAGAGGATCGGATAAAGTTCATGGAAAAACACTACAGTCTTTCACGTACCGAAGCCGAAAACGTTGTGGATGTTTACGGAAAACGCAGAACCAATCTCTACAGGATGTTCGGCAAACAGGATTATGATCAGCCCTCTCTCTACCATATTGTGCTGAACATGAGCAAACTCAATATGGATATGGACAGGGCAGCGGAACTGGTCACCGGAATGATCTCCTGTCCGGCCTGATCGCTGATGTCATAAAACCGTTTCAGCAGATCGAAAATATCCCCAAAGGATTGCAAAAATTCTTTTTTGCAATCCCGGAAACGCTCTGCTGAAAATTTTTCGATCTGTTGCGTTACAATTTTTCCTCCGGTGCAGTTCCCATACTGCATCGGCGGCATCATTCCTCTTTACAGAACATGATGATATTTTTCGTATAATACCAAATCACCGTTGAAAATGTGCTTTTGAAAAAAGTAATACATTGTAATCAGACAGAAAAATATGATTTTATTGTATAGAATCAATGGCGATTTGGTATAATACCGGTTCGCCATTGGTTTGATCCAGTCAGATTTGACAATTTCTGAAAAGTTGTCAAATTTTGCACAGGTGAAGACTGCATCAGGTCAATAAGGGGTTCAGTTTCCTGATTCCGCGCGGGAACCGGTGGCATGTACCTGACAAAAATTGGAAAAGGAGGAATTCACCATGCTGACAGCATCCCAACTGAAAGAAGTCAAGGACTATGTTTTAACGTATCTGCCAACGGTTCTGGAACAGGATCCAAGATTTGTGTATTTTGTGGAGGGAATCGTCAGTGACAAGTTTCCCAGAAAGGATGAATTCAGCCGTCTGGTGGATGAACTGAGAAAGGAAAGAGAAGATCGGATTCTTGAAAACAGGAAACTCAGAGAAGAGATTCATACAGAAATCCATGATCTGAAAACAGAAATGAATCAGCGGTTTGAGCATGTGGATCAGCGGTTTGAGGGTGTTATTCAGGAAATCAGAAATCTGCGGGACTGGGTGGAAATGATTGCGGGAAGATTGCAGACGCGGGCAGGACAAAATCTGGAAAATATCTGTGCAGGAGCATTAAGACTCGGACTGAAAAGACCGGATGTCAGTCCTGAAAATATTTTGATGCGTCAGAAGATCAAAGATACAGAGGGACGCGTATATAAGCCGGGCAGGGAAAAAGAGGTGGATATTTGGGCGCATGACGGGGAGCTTCTGGTGTTTGAGGTCAAAAGTGCGCCGGATGCCGAGGAAGTGGATAATTTTGCAGATAAAGTCGAACTTGTCCGAATTCTGAATCCCGCCAAAACCGTCAGCGGTGTATTTATTGCTGTTGGGGTGGGCGAGGAAGTCCGCAGCCAATGCCGGATGCGCAATATTCAACTGATTCCGTAAAACAGCAGTATTGTCAGTTTTCAGCGGTTGTGCGTGTGCAAAAAACCGCTTTTCAGTATGAATTTTGCACAAAAAAACTCTGTAAAGGAGGCAGTTATGGCATGGAATGACGGACGTGAAGATCTGGACAGGCTGATACAGCACAACAAAACCTGTCACCCGGATGAAGTGATTTACGTATGGAAGGAATGGAGTTCTTCTGATGGAATAACATGGGGAAATATGGATGATGAGGGAAATTCCATCACCTATAATCCAAACGGAGAGGATTGTCGGAGATAATATCTTTGATGAAATTGATTTGGAAGCAATTGATGCGTGGTATGCCAAACATTTTGAAGATATTGTAAAAAAATATGGGGGTAAGGTAATCGCAGTGGTTGATGAGGAAATCATTTCTGTTGAGGATACGGAAAAAAAAGCAGATGATGCCGCCCGAAACAAATATTCCCATAAAATTCCTTTTGTCACATATGTTCCGAGGAAAGAGGATGTTGAATGTATACTCCTGTAATTTATGATTATAAATTTATGTGGGGAAGTAAAATTCCCTTAATTACCCTGGGAATTTTTCATAACAGAGAGTGGTTTCCCACTCAGGCATAAGTTGACAGCGGAGCTACCTACAGTATTTTCAGTTCAGGGATAGCTGAATCGTATTGGGCTGGAATATCAGAAAGGCAGGCAACTACCTGTCATTGTTGGGAGCGGAAAAACTGTTTCCACCTATTTAAACAGACTTAAAATTCAGATAGGCAGACACCGCATAAATGCCTTGCCTGGTTTTTCAGATGAATTGGGAGCCAAAATCAATCTGCTGGGACGCAAAGATATTTTTGAAAATTTCAAAGTCTGTTTTGATGAAAAAAATTCACAGGTTGTATTTTATCCCTTTGAATAATTCTGCTTTAGGCAAACTTGCCGCAGAGGGACAGATTTTATTCTGAAAAACAAATGAAATGAATTTGTTCGAAAAAAGGAGCCTCTTGTCTTTATCACAAATATTTGCTGATCGCAGTGTCGCGGATTTTCCCCAAACCCGTTCAATTCTTTCCCGCCTTGATCTGCCTGTGCGCATGGTTGATGATTCGCGGGAAGTGTATGAATGTGTAATGGATTCAGATGATCCGGTGCAGAAGGGAAAAGAGGTTCTTTTCCTTACCCGGAACAAAGGATCCTTTATCCGCAAATGCCCCGGAACCCGGCATTATACCTGCTGCGGATACATGATTCTGCATGTGGGAACCTTCTGCACAATGGACTGCGCGTACTGCATTCTGCAATCCTATTTTCATCCGCCGGTGCTGCAGTATTTTGTTAATCATGAAGATATGATAACGGAACTGGATGCGGCATTTGCGCAGAAAGAGATGCGGAGAATCGGAACCGGCGAATTTACCGACAGCCTGATTTGGGATATGTGGACAGATCTTTCACAGGTTCTGGTTCCCAAATTTGCTGCCCAGTCTCATACCATGCTGGAACTCAAAACCAAGACCGTGAATGTGGATGCCCTGAAAAAACTGGATCATCAGCGCAAAACCGCAGTGGCATGGTCAGTGAACACAGAAACCGTAATCCGCGCCAATGAAAGAGGCACAGCTTCCCTGTCCGCACGGCTCAAAGCTGCTGCCCGGTGTGAATCCTGGGGTTATCCGCTGGCTTTTCATTTTGATCCCATGATTGTTTATGAGGGATGTGAACCGGAATATGAAAAGGTTGTCGGGCAGATTTTCAGCCATGTATCTCCGGAAAATGTGCTGTGGATCAGTCTGGGAACCTTCCGCTTTATGCCGGATTTGAAAAGCATTGTACGAAAGCGTTTTCCGGATTCCAAAATTGTTTTCGGCGAGTTTATCACCGGGATTGATGCAAAAATGCGGTATTTCAAACCCATGCGCATTGCTCTGTACCAAAGACTTGTTTCCCGGATTCGGGAGATTGCTCCGCAGGTGACTGTATATTTCTGCATGGAAGATGAGGAAGTCTGGCGCAAATCCACAGGATTTGTTCCTGATGAAAAAGGCGGACTTGCACAAATGCTGGATCAGAGTGCGGTGCAGCACTGCGGTTTGGACATTGGCAGCTAAAAATGCCGGTGACAGGTCAAAACAGGCTTTTTTAACAGCAGAGTAACACAGAGTTTCCGCAGAGTTACACAGAGTTCTTTCTGTGAAAAATTCAGGCAAAAAAATCAGCCTCTCTGATATTCTGCCCGTTTTTTTAAGCAATTCCTTTGTGAAACTTTGTGGCTTTGCGGCAGACTGAAAGAATATTTTCAGCTAAGGATTTCCATGTTTCTGAAAGAACTGTTTGCAGGTCTGCGTGCCTATGGCAAAGCCAGACGCGTGATTATTGCCCATAAACTCTGGCCCTGGATGCTGATTCCGGGACTGATGAGTTTCGCTTATATTGTCCTGCTGATATGGATCGGCAGCATATACCTGCCTGATATTACTTCCTATGTGACAGAAAACTGGATTCCTGCTTTTCTGAAAAGGGATATGATAGTATCTGTTACAAATATTCTGCTGTGGATTTTTTTTCTGCTCACAGGATATGTCACCCTGCAGCCTGTGATTCTGATTCTTTTCAGCCCTGTGCTGAGTTATGTTTCTGAAATCACCGAGTGCCGGATATACGGTCGGCCTTCGCTTCCCCTGAACCTGAAACATATTCTGCAGGATATTCTCCGGAGTATTGTCATCAACCTGAGAAATCTGCTGCGGATGATTATTTTTGTCCTCATGGCCTGGATGCTGATGATCATACCGCTGTTCGGCTCGCTGCTGTCCTTTGCCCTGATTTTTCTGATTCAGTCTTTTTACAATGGTTTCAGCATGTCGGATTATACCCTGGAACGGAAACGCTGGCCTGTGGCAAAACGCATCACGTATTCCAAAGAAAACCGATCCCGTATCATCGGTGTGGGAATGGGATTCACAGCCATTCTGATGATTCCGGTGCTGGGATGGTTTGTCGCACCGACTTACGGAACCGTTGCGGCCACCATTGCAACTTTGGAAAAAATCCATCCGGAAGATTCTGTGCTGAAAAACCTGTGAATTATTCCATTTATTTGCTGTAATACCGATTCTCCATTGGTTTTATATAATGCGGAATGCGAATCCGGAGGAGTGCAAAAATTGAGCGGAGCGTTTTTTTGCACACACGCAAATCCGGAGGAGTGCAAAAATTGAGCGAAGCGGTTTTTTGCACGCACGCCCAGCAGCGGAAAAACTGACGGTATTGTATCAAATCAATAGAGAATTGGTATAAAACCATGCGCCTGGCAATCTTTTCCGATATACACAGCAATATGGATGCACTGGAAGCCGTCATAGCTGATGCTGCGGGATTCCGTATTGACCGCTATATCTGTCTGGGGGATATTGTGGGTTACGGCCCAAATCCCAATCTATGCATCCGGCGCATTCTCTCTCTTCCGGGGCTGGAATGCGTGCTGGGAAATCATGATGAGATTGCCAGACACGATGGGCCGGTATATAATATGAACAGGGAGGCAGCCAGGGCCATACTCTGGACACGGAGAAGACTTTCAGAGGAAAACAAAAATTTTCTGCGTTCTCTGGGGGCAGTGCTGAAAAAGGAGCATATGATTTTTGCCCATGCCGCACCCTGGGCTCCGATGGAATGGCGTTATGTGATGAATACAGATCAGGCACGGCGGGCCTTTTCCCGTACACAGGAAAAGATTCTTTTTATCGGACACAGCCATGTGCCCCAACTGATTTCCAGAGGAAAACTGAACATCCGCTTTGAAAGTCCTGAGGATAGATCCCTGATGTATGCCGGAGGCTCGGATCGGATTATTGTCAACTGCGGCAGTGTGGGACAGCCCAGGGACGGAAACCCCGGAGCATCCTATATAATTTATGACACGGAACGCAAAACCGTACTGTTTCGCCGGGTGGCTTATGATATTGCAAGGGCAGCGGAAAAAATCATGGATGCCGGGCTGCCTGAATTTCTGGCAGCACGTTTATTTGAGGGAGTATGAGGGAATGGTTATGACGGAAAAAAGAACGTCCCGGCCTGCATTCCCGCGCAAAGCCCGGCTGCCATTAAGTTAGGCTTTTTTCTTCTCTTTTATAAGCAGTCAAACAAAAATTTTCGTGTATTCAAAAAAACCGGATTTTTCCGAAAAATCCGGTTTTTCTGAAAACTTTATACCTGAAAATTTATGTCGGCTTACTTAAAAATGAATTTCAGAACAGTCTGAAATCCCCATTTACAAAAGAGTGAAATATCTGAACTTAATGGCAGCGGCTCAATGCAGGGAACAGGGAAAAACACAGGCAGGCAAATGCCGGAAAGACTTTGTTCATCCGGCCCTATTTTTTTGCAATTATTCAAATATGTTTATATGAGAGGGAAAATCAGATGGAAAAAGAGTTTGAAATACAGTATGCCCGGAGAATGGAGCAGTTGCCCCCCTATCTTTTCGGGATGATCAATCATAAAAGAAGCGAAAAACGGCTGCAAGGCGATGATGTCATTGATCTGGGAATGGGAAACCCCGCAGATCCCACACCTGAACCCATTGTGGAAAAGCTCTGCGAAGTGGCCCGTGATCCCAAAAGCCACCGCTATCCCGCAGCTTCGGGAATGAAAAATCTCAAGCGGGAGATTGCCAAATATTATCAGCAGGATTTTGGTGTGGAACTGGATATGGATACAGAGGTGATCTGCACCATTGGCTCCAAAGAGGGGATTTCACATCTCTGTCTCGCGATTGTCGGCCCCGGAGATACAGTGCTGGTTCCTGCTCCGGCTTTTCCCATTCATATTTATTCGGCCACCATCGCGGGAGGCAATGTCATACGCATTCCCATTGCGCCCCATGAAACCTTTCTCAAACGCGTGGCTGATATGTGCGAATCCCTGTATCCCCGGCCCAAAGTGCTGGTGCTGAATTATCCGCACAATCCCACCGGAATGCTTGCCCAAAAAGAGATTTTTGAACAGGCTGTGGCAATGGCCAGAAAATACGGTTTTATCATTCTCCATGACTTCGCGTATTCCCGGATTACCTTTGACGGATACAAGGCTCCGAGTTTCATGGAAGTGGAAGGAAGCCGGGAGGTGGGCGTGGAATTCGGCTCCTTTTCCAAATCCTACAATATGGCCGGATGGCGTCTGGGTTACTGCGTGGGCAACAAAAAACTGATTCAGGGGCTGGGAAAGATCAAGGGATATTACGATTACGGTGTTTTTTCACCTATTCAGATAGCCGGAATCATTGCGCTCAGAGACTGCGAAGATGATGTGACCCGTCAGGTGGAAATCTACCAGAGCCGCAGGGATGTGATGTGCAAAGGACTGGAGCAGATGGGCTGGGAGGTGAACATACCCGGAGCCGGAATGTTTGTCTGGGTAAAGATACCGGAGCCTTACTGCCGCATGGGATCTATGGAATTTGCCATTCAGATGCTGGAAAAAGCCAATGTCGCGGTTGCACCCGGCATCGGATTCGGTCAGGAGGGAGAAGGGTATCTCCGGCTGGCCCTGGTGGAAAATGAACACCGCATCCGTCAGGCTCTGCGCCAGATGCGCAAGGTGCTTTCTGATATGGATCAGAAAAAGATCCCTTGAGATGTGCTGAATATGTTTTGATTCTGAACAGTCTGGGGAATTTTTACAAATCAGGCTTCCGAAGTTTTCAAAATTTCGGAAGTCTGATTCCGCAGGAAGTGCCATACTGCCGGATAAAAATCTGTAAGCAATTGATTTTATAAATAGACAAACAAAAATTTTCTTGTATTCAAAAAACCGGATTTTTCCAAAAAATCCGGTTTTTCTGAAAATTATATGCCAGAGAATTTATGGAACCTTATTTATAATACCAAATTGCTTTCAAACTTCGGTGAATGCCTCTTTTTTTTAACCACGAAAAACACGGACAGCACGAAAAACAGCATCCGGCATGATCATGTTTTTAAAGTGAATTGCTATAAACTGAATAAGTTATACCGATTAGACATTGATTTTGTACAATACAGAATACAAATCCGGCGGAGTGCAGAAATTGAGCGGAGCGGTTTTTTGCACACGCGGATCAGCCCGTTACAGTATCAAGTCAATGGAGAACCGGCATTACACAGTTGAAATTCAGCCGGATCAACATGGGATTTATCCCCATACCCAAAATGAATGGAGAGTTTTTATGGTGACAGAAAACGGAATTGTCATTAAGACAGATGTAAAAACCGCCTGGATCAAAACGATCCGGAGCAGCTCGTGTGAAGGATGTGCGTCAAAGGATTCCTGCGAAGGCGGAAAAGAGGCGCAGGTGGAAGCACTCAATACCATTGGTGCAAAGACAGGGGATGCAGTGGTCGTGGGTTTTGAAACCGGATCTTTTATCAAAATATCCATGCTCATCTATCTGTTTCCCGTGTTTTCCATGGCAGCGGGTGCAGTTGCCGGATCATATTTAGCCCCCCTTTACGGATTTGACACCACAAATGCATCCGCCCTGCTTGCATTTTCCTTTCTGGGACTTTCTTTTCTGGTAATCCGCCTGACCAGCAGTCTCCTGTCCGGAGATGACAGATACCAGGCACGGATTGTGAAAATCCGGAAAAGTCTGCCTGTATCTGATTCCTGCGGTCAGCGTGCGGTATCCGCCTGAATCAGGGGTTATGTGCATCTGACAGGCGTTAGGCATTGGAAAAGCAGGTGGATCAAGCAATTCTGGCTGATTTTCGGCACGTTCACCCGGAACGGCTGATCCACCGGTATTTTTGAACTGCATAATGCCTATCCGGAATCATGCTTTTTTATGCGGAATTTTAAATCTTTATTCAGCGTCATGTCTTCATCCCTTTCCGCCATTCCCTCAGCCCGTTTACCGCCATACCCAGCAGAATAACGTATAACAAAGATATGAACCGGACATCCTTGACATAATACAGCCATATGCCAATAACATCCACAATGATCCAGTACACCCAGCTTTCCATCCGCTTTTGTGCCATAAGGAACATGGCGGAAAAACTCATGATCGTTGTCAGTGCATCAATAAAGGGGTAAGATGCCTTTTCCGGAAAGAGCAGAGGGAGGATCAGATGCACCCTCTGCATTAGAATACCGGTAAGAGCAGACAGAAACAGCGTGACTGCAATCCATGACAGGATGATTTTTTTCGCGCTGAGCCGGACGGTGACGGTCTTCTTATCTTCATGCATGTCTTTTTTCCAGAACCACCAGCCGTATACAGACGCTCCCAGATAATACAACTGCTCAATGGCATCGGAATAGAGCTGTATCTGGTAAAAAAGGAAGAAGAATAAAATCACGGAAACAATGCCCACAGGCCAGGTGAGCATGTTCTTTTTTGCAATCAGCCAGACCGACCAGAGATAGCAGACTGTCCCGGTGAATTCAATATAACTCATGGGATAGCCGATGATTTCAAATGCAATGGTGTTCACACTCAGAAATGCGGAAATCTGTTCAGTCAGTGCCATTGAAATTTTTCCTTTCTGCTGTTTCAGAATTGCCAGGGTTTGAGTATATTTTCATATTTCTGATGCCGGTTCATTACCTGCCTCACTTTTTCCGCTCTTTCTTCCGGATTGCCGCGCAGGAGATAATAGGGAATTTTGCGGACATGCAGATCCGCAATAATCTGTTTCTGAAAAATTTTCCGCTGCATATCCCCGGATCTGTCCCATGTGTCATCATAGGGAATATCCGTATCACAGAGAAATACCAAATCATAGCGGAAAGAAGCCTGCAGGGCCAGTTCCGCAAGCCGTTGCTGTGCATATCCATGATAATATTTTGAAAACATGTATGTGGTGATGGCATTGGTGTCTGTGAAAAGATATTTGTCAGCATTGAGAATTTTTTCATTCTCTTTTTCCAGATGGATTTCCGCAATCTCCGTAAGCTGATCCGGGCTGAGTCTCCGGTTCATCTGATGTTTTTCCCAGTATTCCCTGCCAAATTCCGGCATCCATTCTGTCCGGAATTCTTCGGCCAGTTTTTCGCAAATGCTTGTTTTTCCTGTGCATGGCGCGCCCAGAAATACAATATTTGTGATAAACTCCCGATAGACAGAGGGTTCCATGAATTCCCTGTATCTGAATGGATTTTCCCGGATTCGGCTGCCGGAAATCTGCACCTGTTTCCGCTCCGGATCCACCTGCCTGTTCATGGCCTTTAATGCCAGGCTCATATGCTCTCCGTAGAATTCACTGGAGTAAAACGCGTCAATCCGGGCAATCCCCAGGGTTTCCAAAATATATTTTTCATGCGCTGTCTTTATTTCCGGACTGTCCCCCACCTCTGTCGGCCCGTCCCATGCTTCGATGATGCGCACCTGCGGATACAATTCTCTGATCCGTTCCGCACGGACAGAGAGCGGAACGGAAGTCAGTTCCTCTGCATCATAAATAATGACAATAAGTTCATGGACTTCTGCCAGCGCGGTTTCAATCACCAGTTGATGGCCTTTGTGAAAAGGTGCGTATTTCCCCAATGTCAGTCCCCTGTGCATAGCTGCATTCCTTTGGCAATTTCCCCTGTCATAAATTCCTTGTACTTTTAGCATTTATTATGATAAGTAACCTTCCATATATTTTGTGGTATAAAGTTTTCAAAAAACAGAAT
>CAZHPS010000114.1:0-16092 GCA_964534335.1 uncultured Desulfobacterales bacterium | reverse complement strand
CGAACTCCTGAATTTTGGGAAGATCGCAGTATGATTTTTACCGGAGTATTGTTTTCAGAAATCCGCAAAAATTCAAATCCCATTGTTCTCATCATAGATGAATTTGAAGGCATACCGGACTGTGTTTTAAGCGAAGTCATGCACACATTCCGCTATATTTACCATCAGAAAGAAAGCCGTGCCCTGCATTCCCTGATTCTGGTGGGTGTCAGCACCATTGCTGAACTGGTGCTGGCATCGGCTTCTCCTTTCAATATTGCAGAGGAACTCCGTCTGCCTTATTTCACCTTTGCCGAGGTCAGTGAACTGATCGGGCAGTACACAGTTGAATCAGGACAGGTGTTTGAACCGGACGTGATACATTCTGTTTATGAAAACACCGCGGGGCAGCCCGGGCTGGTCTGCGCGCTGTGTTCGCATCTTACAGTAAATCAGGCAAAGGACAGGATGCAGCCTGTGACAAAGGCCCATTACTATGAAACACAGGAATATTTTCTCACGGAACGCTTTGACAAGAACATCATCAACATTGTCCAGAAGGCCAGGGAAAAACGCTCTTTCATGCTGAAGCTGCTGTTCGGGGAGGATCCCGTACCCTTTACCGTGGATGATCCGGATATTGCATGCCTGTACGCCAACGGCGTGATAGGCAAATCAGGCGGCCACGTCAGTGTTCCGGTGCCTCTGTATGCCAAAAGGCTGATCAATGCCTTCCGTCCCCTGATCAACGGTGAAACCCGGTATTACACTGCATCACCGCAGGACAATATGGGAATCTATTTGAATCCGGACGGGGTACTGAACATCAATGCACTGCTGGAGGAATACCGGGCATACGTCCGCAGAAGGGGGTTCCGTGCTTTTGACACCGAACATCTCAAAGAGGCGGCATGGCATTATTCCCTGGACGGGTTTATCACCTTTTTCATTCAGTGTCTGAACGGACAGACCTTTGTCGAAGTTCCGTCCGGAAGGGGCAGAACCGACATTCTGATTCTGCACAAAGAAAAAAAATACATCATTGAAACCAAACGCTTTGTGAACCATCATTATTTTCAGAAAGGCATGGGGCAGCTTGCCGAATATCTTAAATCCGAAAATCTTTCCGGGGGATGGTATGTGGTATTCAGCAGCATGCACACGGACAAAGACGAACTGCGCTCGGAAGAGGTGATTGAAGGCAGGCAGATTCACACGCATATCATTTCAGTGAAATTTGAAATTCCAAGCGATGCTCCTGTACCTGAGGAACTGAAATTCACGGATGCGGATAAGATAGCTGTCAACATGCTGAAAAAAGGGACTTTCACCGCAGAGGAAATCGCTGACATAACAGGTGTGGGCATAGAAAGAATCGAAAAACTGGCCTGGGTGATTTCCTGAACTGACCTGTCTGCGGACAGCGTAAAGTGATTTCCAGAAAAAATATTCCACCAAAGTAGCATAAGCTTCCAGCTTGTGCATTGTGCCTGTTAACTGAAATGGGATATTTATTTTCAGAAATCAACTAAGAAAGAGTGTTGCAGGAATGGGAATACGCAGAAGACTGATATTTGTGCTGCTGACTATTGTCATTGTGATTATGATCGGCAGCACCGGTTATTATATCCTGTTTGACGGAAATCAGAAGTTTATTGACTGCATATACATGACAGTCATTTCCGTGACAAGTGTGGGATACGGGGAAATTATCACTGTGACCGGCAATGTTGCCGCACAGATATTCACCATGATTCTCATTACATTCGGAATGGGAGTGATTCTGTACGGTATCAGCACTTTGACGGTTATCATGCTGGAAGGGGAACTGAGCGGAATCATCAGGAAAAGGAAAATGGCAAAGGAAATCAACAAACTGAGCGGACATCACATTGTATGCGGCGGCGGAGAGACCGGACGCCCCCTGATCGGCGAACTGGTCAAAAACCTGGAAACCGTGGTGCTGATCGAAAAGGACATGGCCCAGATTGAGCATTGCAAAGATATTGAAGACCTGCTGTATATTCAGGGTGATGCTTCCGAAGACCGGAACCTGATCTAGGCAGGCATTGACCGGGCTGCCGGGATTATCATCTGTCTGCCTTCGGACAAGGACAATCTGTATATCACCATGACTGCCAGGATGCTGAATCCCTCTGTCAGAATCATATGCAGAATGACAGATCCGAAACTGGAGCCAAAGCTGAAAAAGGCCGGAGCCAATAAGGTGGTTTCCCCCAATATAATTGGCGCACTGCGCATGGCCTCTGAAATGATACGTCCCACAGTGGTGGATTTCCTTGACAGCATGATGCGCAGCCGGAAAGGAGTGCTGCGCATCCATCAGATTACGATTTCCGAAAATTCAGAGATAAATGAAACCAGCATCATGCAGTCCGGGATCAGGGACAAATACAATCTTCTGATTCTGGGCGTGAAACACGGAAAAGATGAAATGGAATTCAATCCCGGACCATCTTTTTTGCTTAAACCGGGCATGATTCTGGTTGTCATGGGAGAGCTTGACAATGTGGAAAAGGCCAGACGCTCCCTGAGCATATGAATCAGGGTATAGTGGCCTTCTTTTTTCACAAACTGACGGGGTAGTGGGTCAAATCCGTTGATTCGGGGCTGACAAAGGAAGATAAAAATCCGTAAGGATTGATATTATTATAGAAAAAAATCTGAAAAAACAAATCAGAATCCCGTAAGGGATGACATTATCAACCGGTTTGACCCACTATCACTGACGGAAATGTTTTTGGCATACTGCAACTGCAATGCTACGGCATAAAGAACCTCTTATTTTTTCCCAATACCGCATATAATACTGATTCTCCATTGAAAATATACTTATGAAACACACCCCTGCCCCTCTCAAGAGGGGATTTTTGGGGATTTGTATAAAATCAATAGAGAATTGGTATAAGTTCACAGCCCTCAGTCCCGCAACTGTTTTCCGGTCATGGCAAGAAAGACTTCGCCCAGGCTGCTGCATTCCGGATGCTGCCGGATCAGTTCCTGTGGTCTGCCCTGAATGACAATCCTGCCTTCATCCATAACAGCCACACGGGTGCAGATCCGTTCGGCTTCTTCCATGTAATGGGTAGTGTAAATCATGCCTGTGCCTTTTTCTTTCAGCAGCAAAAGTTTTTCCAGAATCATGTTGCGGGACTGAGCATCAATTCCCACTGTGGGTTCATCGAGAAAAATCACCTTTGGCCTGTGCAGGATTCCGGCCGCTAGATTGGCTCTGCGTTTCATTCCTCCGGAATAGGTGCATATCCGATCATCTGCCCTGTCTGTCAGTCCGGTTATTTCCAGACTTTCCCGCACGCTCTCCCGGAGTTCTATGCTGCCAAGTCCGTAAAGTCTGCCGAAATACATCAGGTTTTCCCGTGCGCTCAGACTGGGGTACAAAGCAATATCCTGGGGAACCAGCCCGATCAGTTTCCTGACTGCGCGGGACTGCGTAAACATATCCATGCCACAGACAGTCACAGTTCCGCTGTCCGGCGCAAGCAGGGAACTCATCAGCGATATGGCTGTGGTTTTGCCCGCGCCGTTTGGGCCGAGCAGTCCGAATATCTCTCCGGATTCAAGGGAAATATCCAAATCTTCCAAAGCTGGGCGGGAAGCCCCCCGGTAGGTTTTGCACAGACCGAGGGCCACAAGAAGTTTTTCTCCTGCATTGTCCGGTTTTGCTTCTGACAGATTTTTCATTATTCCTTACTTCACCGGACTCCGTATCAGTTCACCCGGCTGAATATTTTTCTGGGACTGGATAATCAGAACAGTGGATACGGTTTCCTCCGCGAGGAGTACAAGCACTGTCCCGAAATCCATCGGGGTCCGGACAGTTTTTTCTGAAGGGCCTGAACCTGTCTGAAAAACCTCTTCCTCATAAACCCGGTACCGCTGTCCCGGTGCAAGACCGTCAAGCATTCCTTTGTTGATAAAGGCTATGTCATGTTCCCCCATCATGGAATTGTGATCTTCAGAAGCTATGACTTTGCCGGAAATCCCTTCCTGTGGTTTAACAAAGGGAATCTTTGCATCTTTCGGGGTATAGGGCATCAGGAGATCATCCACCTTTATGTTCCGGTAGGACTGCGTCACTTTGCCAAGTTTGAAATCCGGTTCATCCTGAACAATTTCCACAACACCCAGCATAAGATGCTGAATGCCTGTGTATTCCTTTGTTTTCTCATCCGTGAGGGGAGCAGATGTCCGGTAAACTGTGTAAAATTTTCCAAGAACCAGGGAATTTTCCTCTGTCTGTCTGATAAAGACCGTATCTCCCTTGCTGATCATCTGCCTGTCATCTTTTTCCATAAAAATGACTCCGCTGGCTTTGACCGGTTCCTTACGGATAAATCCGACCTGGTCGATGGATGCGAATACATAATGCGGAGGGCCGTCATCAGTGATTTCCTCTGTCTCAGGCGCAACAGTTGGAATAAACTCCACATCCGGAACAGGAACCGTGTCAGGCTGCTGTGCAGGCAATGCACCGGGCATTTCTCTTTTCCTGAAAAGACGGATTTTCTGACCCGGATAAATCAGATGGGGATTGGGAATCGGCACGTCACTGTTTTCCTTCCAAAGTTCCGGCCAGTACCAGGGGGAATTCAGAAATTTTTTGGAAAGACCCCACAGGGTATCGCCTTTCTGTATGGTATAGTACGCGCCTCCCTTTCCATCCTCCACAACTGCCGGACTTTTCTCAGCAGGCTTCTCCTCTGCGTAAAGGCTCAATGCCGGCACCAATGCCAGCAGGAAAAACAGGCACATTCCCGGTACGTTACTGACCCTGCCTCTGCGATTTATCATAATTATCTCCCATTTCCGATGATGTTTTAAAAAAATGATCTGCGTTCTTTTTCAGGTTATATGATTTTTATAACTATTGTCAAGTTTTTCCAACCGGATCATAAGGGCATCTTTTACAAGTTTCTTGACAGAAAGGGAGAATACAAATATTAATGGACTTCTGACACTGCCTGCCAGGGAAGATTTTTTTTCTGCGGGATCGGAAAAAAAGGAAAATATATCTGATTCTGCCCGGCAGTGTGACCAAATTTCTGTCAAATGAAAGGGGAAGTTATGATTACCGGAGCTTTTACAGCACTTGTGACACCGTTTAACGAAAACGGAGTGGATGAGGCGGGGCTGGCCAGACTTGCGGATTTCCAGATGGCAAACGGCATATCCGGCATACTGGCTGTGGGCACTACAGGGGAAAGTCCTGTTCTGACCTGGGAGGAACACAATGCTGTGATTGAAAAAATCGCGGCCAAGACAAAAGGCAGATGCCGCTGCATCGCGGGTACGGGAAGCAACAACACCAAAGAGGCTTTGGAAGCGGCAAAACATGCGGCAAATGCCGGTGCGGATGCAATCCTGCTGGTGGACCCGTATTACAACGGGCCAAGTTCTCTGGAAATCCGCAGGGAATACGTGGAACCTGTAGCGCGGGCTGTTCCGGATGTGCAGGTGATTCCCTATATCATTCCCGGAAGAACCGGCACCCAGATGTTCCCTGAGGATCTGGCTATCCTTCATGACAAATATCCGAATGTGAAAACCGTGAAAGAGGCCACGGGAAATCTGGAAAACATGAAATCCACCCGTGTATGCTGCGGCCCGGATTTCAGCATTCTTTCCGGAGATGACGGTCTGACCTTTGACATGATGACAGATCCCGCAATCAAGGCACAGGGCGTCATTTCTGTGGCCTCCAATATCGCACCCAAAGCAGTGGCTGACATGGTGCGTTTTCTGGCTGAGGGAAGATGGTCCGAAGCGGAAAAACTGCGGATCGCGCTGGAACCGCTGTTTGGGCTGGTGGTGGTCAAAACCACGGAAAAAACGCTTTACGGAGATGTGGTCTGCCGGGCACGCAATCCGCTGCCCACCAAAACCCTTATGGCGATTCTGGGAATGCCTGCGGGTTTCTGCCGTCAGCCTCTGGGGAAAATGACGCACAAAGGCATGGAGGTCGTGCTTGGCGCGGCCCGAAAACTGCTGCGGGAGCATCCGGAAATCCTTGCACCTGCGGCAAAATTCTTTGGCGTGGATATGGAAGCCCGGATCAATGACCGGAGCAACTGGGAAAGGTTCTGCTACAGCGGATATTAGACCCAGAGTATGCTCCATGCACCACCTTTAATTTAATCATCCGGAGTCCCGAACTTGAAAGTTCGGGACTCTGAAATGATTCCTGAGCGTCTGCCAAACTTTCAGTCCGGCACTCGGCTTAACGGCATTCAGCCGCTGTGAAGATTATGCTGCTCAATAAGGGAAGATTCCCCGCTGTAATACCGATTCTCCATTGAACTGATACTGATCCGGAGGAGTGCAAAAATTAAGCGGAGCGGTTTTCTGCACACGCGAAACTGCGGAAAAAACTGACAGTATTGTATCAAACCAATGGCGAATTGGTATAAGAGGGGAATCGGAAATCCTGTTTCAGCACCACCGCGCAGTAAAAGAAAAGGGTGTATCAGGAAATCAGGATTCCTGCATTTCCGGAACAGTTTTCATCCTTGCCTCAAAGTTTTCATAATTGAAAAACACATCTTTTAACCACTTCATGCCGAATTTCAGCAGTTCCACCTCATCGTTTTTTATCTTTTCCGCAATCTCAGGCTCTGTGGGATACCTCTGCAGAAAAGAGCTTTCAAACACAAAGCGTCTGAACTGGTCTGAATCATAACTGACCATGAAAAACAGTTGTTTGCTTTTGTCTGTCAGTTTTATGTTCACAGGAAAGGAACGCTTTCTGACAATCAGATCAGTCCAGCCCGCGTTGACCTCGTCATGAATATCCACGCCCTGATCCACCCGCCATTCCCGGATAGTCCAGTCCTCTTTTTCCTCAAATCCCAGGCAGTGCGGTTCATTGACAAAAAAATAAAAACCATCATCATCCGCGCCTTCCTTGTGCATCAGGGAGGCCACACCCAGGGGATAATACCGGCAGGTCGTTGGCCTGTCAGTATAAATAAGACATCCGTCATCCCGCACAAATGGACATGAATTCTGCTCATCATCAAGCAGTTTCAGTGTGACAATCGGCAGATCGGTTTTTTCCAGAATTTCCGGTTTGGTATAGATTGCCAGAAAATCCTCTGAAGACAGATCCAGACGTTTTTTCAGCCGGATAATGTCATAAGGTGTGAGGATGATGTTGATGCCCCGGCAGCACTTGGTGAAACATTTTACCCCTTTGTGGCATTTAAAGGTGAATTCGCTGTTTATCCCAAGTTTCACCGGTGCGATGGATGCCATTGTGTCCATGTTTTCCATTGTATTTTTTCCTTTCAGTGTTCAGTATTCCGGCTTGCGGATTACAGGTTTGCAGTTTCGGGTTTCAGGTTTTTGCCTTATTCCGGCAAAATCCGATCCGTTTTTTTCAAAAGACAGATAAGTAAGGTTCCATAAATTTTCGGGCATAAAATTTTCAGAAAAACCGGATTTTTCCGAAAAATCCGGTTTTTTGAATACACAAAAATTTTTGTTTGCCTGCTTACTCCGGATTCCCGGAGTAACCGTGATGCATCAGAGATCAATCCTTCCGCAGGGTTTCCTCCAGCACAGGTTTGTCATCATAAGAAATTGTTTTTTCATAAGAAACAGTTTCATCGGGCGTGACAGCACTTTCATAGGAGACAGTTTCCTCATAGGAGACCTCCACACCATCCTCTGATGCTGTGTCTGTATCATATGCCTCTCCCCTTATTTCCATAATTTCGGATCTGAGCGTCTTTTCATCTGTAATATCCCCCCATTCCTCCCTGTACATGGCATGAAAGACAATATTAAACATCATTGTCAGCAGTTCATAGACATTCAGGATCGGGGATCTCTGCATAGAGATAATCATCTGACTGCGTTTCTCATATTCAGCTTTCAGTTCCTCCAGATTCCGGAACAGGCGGATAATATCCGAACGGATTTCCGGCCGGGTTTCCGGTATGTTTACTCCGCTTTCCCAGTTTTTTCTGCATCGTCTGATGGTTCCGCAGTCCGAGCGGATCAGATCACTGCGGCTTTTTTCGCTTTTAAAGAAAGACTGTGCATTGATATGCACCTGTATTTTTTTCTGAATCTCTGTCTGCTCCTGCAGCATTTCCTGCCGCAGCATTTCCTGCACATCTCTGGAAAGCATGATTTCCAGGGACAGGAAAAAAACGGATCTGGCCGATATTTTTTTTCTGAATTCCCTGACCGCGCTGTACCAGAATACACGGCTGCAACGGACAAAGGTGTCTTTTCCGGATACATCCCCATACTGCATAAGTCTTCCGGTTTCGGAAATCCACAATCTTGTCTTTTCAAACAGACGTTCGCCAGTTACCGCATAGTAAATCATGCCCACAGCAGCATACCAGTCCTGGAGATGAAAAATGCGGGGCAGACTGCCGAAAGCATGGACCAGTATCTCATTGCTCACCAGATGGGAAGGGGTGGCATAGGAAGGGGTTCCCCCCATAAAAGGCTGGGGGATTTCCCCCTCAGATGCACTGAAATTTATCGATGTTTCAAAATCAATCAGTCCCAGCCGTATTTCTCCGCTGTGGTGCAGATGGGAATTGCCCGCCACAAACATATTGTCCGGTTTGAGATCCCTGATTGCGATTCCCTTTTTTCTGAAACCGCAGAGCAGAACAAGAAATCCTGAGATAATGCCTTTGAGCATGACTCTGTTCTGCTCAAAACTTTTTCTGTACACATGGTCCTGCATCATTTTCCTGTGTGCCTCGATATCCTGCTTACTGTTTTCATACAGTTGTGCCAGTAATCCGTTCAGGGTGCTGACAAACCCCTGGGGCAGTCCCTGAATTGACCGGGGAATTTCTTTTTCAGCCAGCCACAGCAGAAACCATTCTTTTCTTTTGTAAATGAATGCAGAGGGATTGATTCCGGCCTTTTTCAGCAGAAGCATCACCCTTTCCTCATAATCAGTATATATCTCGTTGATACTGAAAAATATCTGGGAATGCTCACTGCCGAACAGACCTTCGAACGCGGCAAGGTTCCACAGAATATCAAACTGGCTGAAGATGTCCTCACAGATTTTGTTTCTGATACGGTGCATTTTTTCAATCACATGCCCCAGAAAGGAATTCCGGGAAAGACTCATGAAAAAGGCAAAGGTATCCCCGATCCTGAGATAATCCTGAAACCAGGGGTATTTCCTCAGCACACTGATATAGGCTTTTTCCAGTTTTTCCGGAGCAATATCAGAGGAAGCCGAAAATCTGGGAATTTTTTTCAAAATCGCGGACAGACTGGGCGCGATGCATTCAATGTCCGGGCTGAGCCGGTCTGCAATCCGTCTTTCCGCAGCAATGCTTTCCACATATGCCTCAAATTCCCGAATCGGGACAGGCGGAATCTTGACCACCAGCAGATCATCATAAATGGCTTTGAAACAGGTGCTTTTGCTTCCGCTGTCCTCGCCCAGCGGAGCCAGGGTCATGCGTCTGGCTTTGTATTCCTGCCATCTGACACGGAGTTCATAGCTATGATCGGCTCCCGGTTTTTCAGGATCAAGACAGATGATTTCCGTCTCAGCCGTATCCTCTTCTGAAACCCCCAACTGGGCTGTGTACAGGTTCAGAAAAAAACGTAAGACATTCCGTCCGGTCTCTGTGGTAACGCTAAGCCCACTGTATGCGGTTTCCTGTTTTTCTTTCATTGATTCCTGATTTTTCAAAATATTCACCCGCAAACCCTGATTTGCGGAACATAAATATGAAATCATAACTTTGCAGAATACTTCCTTGCGGAAAGTTTTACAAGAGATTCTTATGCGTTTTTCTGTTTTGTCTGTTTTGGGAAAAAATGTCAGTTTTCATCCTCTGAGAAATCCGGAAATATCAGGATTTCCGCATGGCAGTTTTTTTCTGAAAATCTGTATCATATTGACACTGGTGACATACTTGCTTATGATAAGAGTTTGCAGAAAAATAATCTGTGCATTTTTTTCATCCGAAAAACTGCAGCCTGCTTATTTTGATACAGCCCATGATACCAATTCGCTATTGATTTGATACAATATGCACCTGTACAGGATTTGACAACTTTTAAAAAGTTGTCAAATCTGACCGGATCAAACCAGAGGCAAACCGGTATAAGTTGTTTTCAGCAGATCGCAAATGTTCCGGGTATCCCGGATCCGCTGAAACAGAAAATCCGATAAGTAAGTCAACATAAATTTTCGGGTATAAAGTTTTCATAAAAACCGGATTTTTCCGAAAAATCCGGTTTTTTGAATACACTGATCCGCTGAAACAAAAAAATCCGATAACAGAAAACATTCTTTAAATAACCCATGAGCATAGGACTGTCAGATGATTACTTTGCTGGATTACGGCGCAGGCAATGTGCGCAGCGTTGTCAACGCGCTGGAAAGCCTGGGCGCAAAAGTGAAAACTGTGAAAAATGCCGAAGATATTCTGAGTGCGGAAAAACTGGTTTTTCCCGGAGTCGGGGCCTTTGGCAGCATGATGGAAATTCTTGAGGGAAAAAATTATGTAAAGCCCCTGAAAGAATATCTTGCGGCAGATCGGCCTTTTTTCGGTATCTGTCTGGGACTGCATGCCCTTCTGGACTACAGCGAAGAGGCAGATGGAGTGAAAGGGATGGGACTGATTCCCGGAGCCGTAAAACGGTTTGACACAGATCTGGCCGTTCCCCATATTGGATGGAACGGCATCAGCATCCGGCAGCCATCGCGCATTTTCCGGGATCTGCGGGGAGATGAAAAATTCTATTTTGTGCATTCCTACCATGCCGCGCCCAAAGACGGCAGTGCTGTGCTGACGACCACGGATTACGGATACAGCTTTGTCAGCGCAATTCAGAAAGGCAATGTCACTGCCACCCAGTTTCACCCGGAAAAAAGCGGAAATGCAGGATTGCAGGTTCTCAAAAATTTTCTGGAAAGCCGTGTGGAACCGGTCATGCCTGTGAATATTTCCCCGCGCACAACTTTGGCAAAACGGATTATTGCATGTCTGGATGTGCGTTCCAATGATCAGGGGGATCTGGTCGTGACCAAAGGGGATCAGTATGATGTCCGGGAAAAAGGCGAGGTGAGAAATCTGGGAAAACCTGTGGAACTCGCGGGACGCTATTATCAGGAAGGCGCGGATGAAATCACTTTTCTCAATATTACGGGTTTCCGGGATTTTCCTTTGGAAGACATGCCCATGATTAAGGTGCTGGAAGAGACTTCCAAAAATGTTTTTGTTCCCCTGACCATAGGCGGCGGTATCCGGGATTATACCGATAGACACGGACGGACATACACTGCGCTGGAAGTGGCTGCGGAATATTTCCGGTCAGGCGCGGACAAGGTTTCCATTGGCAGTGACGCTGTGCTGATTGTTGAGGAATATCTGAAAACCGGCAGAAAAACCGGCAAAAGTGCGATTGAGGAGATTGCCCGTGTTTACGGAAATCAGGCTGTGGTCATTTCTGTGGATCCCAGAAGGGTGTATGTGAAATCACCTGAAGGTGTGAAACATCAGCTTATTGAAACAGCGTTTCCGGGGCCGGACGGAGAAAAATACTGCTGGTATCAGTGCACCATCAAAGGGGGCCGGGAAGGCCGGGATTTGGATGCCGTGACTCTGGCGCAGGTTTGCGAAAAACTTGGCGCCGGGGAAATTCTGCTCAACTGCATTGACCGGGACGGAACCAATTCAGGCTTTGACATTGAACTGATCAATGCAGTCAAAAAAGCCGTAAGCATACCGGTCATCGCATCCAGCGGAGCCGGGTGTGCGGAACATTTTCATGAAGTTTTCACCCGGACAGATGCAGAATCCGCACTTGCCGCAGGCATATTTCACCGTCAGGAGGTTCCCATCAGTGAGGTAAAGGCATATCTCAGAGATAAAGTGGAAATACGGGGCTGACTGAAAAACAGGACAGGGGATCAAATCCGCTGTCCTGAAATTGGCAGATGGCAGGGCTGTTATACCGATTCTCCATTGACCTGATACAGTCTGCAACTGATCCGGAGGAGTGCAAAAATTAAGCGGAACGGTTTTTTGCACAGACAAAACAGCGGACAGTATTTGGATCAAACCAATCGCGAATCGGTATTAAGTTCTGTGCACAGGAACACACTTTGCTTCCAACTTTTTTTCGTGCAGTTCGTGTGTTTCGTGGTTAAAAAACAAAAGGCACTTCCCCAGGATTTGAAAACGATGTGGTAAGTAGGGTTCCATAAATTTTCGGGTATAAAGTTTTCAGGATGTCCGGATCGGAGTTTCCCACAGAGAACACAGAGAAAAAAACACCCGCAGAGGACACAGAGGAAAAAACTGTGTTTATAAGGATGGTTCCATAAATTTTCAGGTATAATACCAATTCGCTATAGAAATTATACAATAAGGTGAATTATTTCCTCTGTGTTCTCTGCGGTTTTTTCTCTCTGTGTCCTCTGTGGGAAAGTGAATCATAAGTATATTTTCAATGGAGAATCGGTATAAAATTTTCAGAAAAATCCGGTTTTTCGGAAAAACCGGATTTTTTGAATACACGAAAACTTTTGTTTGCCTACTTATTATAACTGTCCTGCTTTGCAAAATGTGGAAATCCTGAACAGAATTTAACAAACAGCGGAAGAAAAGAGGGACTGCGATCTAGTGAAACTGCACACGGGGATCCACCAGAGCCACGCATATATCCGAGAGAATATTGCCAATCAGCAGCAGCAGGGAAGAAATCACCAGAATGCCAAGCACCACAGGATAATCCCTTTCAATGACAGATTCATATCCCAGCAGTCCCATGCCGTCAATATTGAAAACCGTTTCAATCAGAAAAGAACCCATAAGAAAAACAGAAATACTGTTGCCAAAATGGGTGGCTATGGGAATCAGGCTGTTTCGCAGTGCGTGGTCAAACACGGCCTTTCGGAAAGGCAGCCCTTTGGCAATGGCTGTGCGCACATAATCCGAGGCCAGATTGTCCATCAGTGTGTTTTTCATCAGAAAAGTCATAACTGTAAAAGAACCGATCACATAGGCAGTGAGGGGCAGAACCGTGTGCCGGAGAATATCCGCTCCTTTCTGGAGCAGGGACAGATTATCAAAACCGTCACTCATCAGCCCGCCCAAAGGGAAGATTTCCCAGTGGGAGGCAAAGAGCATCAGCAGCAGCACACCCGCGACCCATCCCGGAATCGCATAACCGATAAAAACAATAATCGAAGTGACATTGTCAAATCCGCTTTTGTGCCGCACTGCTTTGGCAATGCCCAGAGGAATGCAGACACTGTACATCAGAAACAGGGAAATGGTTCCAAAATAAAGGGAAATGGGAATCCGCTCCCGGATCATATCCCAGACCGGATCATAATAACGGGTGGAGGTTCCCAAATCCCCGCTCAGCACTTTTCCCAGCCAGAGGAAATAACTGACCAGTACAGGTTTGTCAAAACCATAGTATTTTTTCAGTTCATTCAACTGATCTTCGGAAAGGGGCTGGTTCTGCTCCGCGCCGGACATGCTCATGCTTTTCCCCCCGCCGTCTGCATTGCGCATCTGCTGGGTCTGAACAATAATCCGCTCTATCGGCCCGCCCGGAACCAGACGGGTGATGATGAAGACTATGACGGTAATGCCGATAAAAGTTGGAATAATCAGCATAAAACGTCTGATAAAATAAGCTGTCATAATTCCTTTGCATTTTTAACGTATACTATTACTCAGAAGATTTGATGATACAGCCGCGAATTGCACGAATGACACGAATTACAGTTTGTGCATTCGTGCATATTCGTGTTATTCGCGGCTGTTTAAAAATAACTCTGCTGAGGCAAACTTTTTGAGTGCGGTATTTTACAACCGAAATGTTTCAAGTAATTGTATATATTCGGTATAAGCAGGTTTCCCTATCCCCTGTTCCCCAAACCCCAATCCCTTTTCATCACCTTATCTGCCCCTGACTTTGTTCTCCACCATCTGCCGGAACTGCGAAAAATCAAGATCAAACCGTATATATTCCCGGTTCCCATCTGTTTTTTCCCACATTTTCTGCAAATAGTCAACCCGTTCCTCTGTTGCCGGATGCGTACTCAGAAAAGCAGGGAATTCCCCGATTCCTAGCATGTTTTTATCCTCTTTATTCTGCTTTTGCACAAGATGCCTGAAGAAATCAGTCATACCCTGGGGATTGATGCGGGCTTCTTTCAGATAGTCCCATCCGGCATCATCTGCTTCCCGTTCATAATCTCTGGAATATTTCAGGGTCAGCAGGAATGCACTGTTATCTGCGAGAACTGCCATCAGTCCGGTGGCATCGCCGAAAAAAGCCTGAATCAGGGCAAAAATTCCCACAGAAGAAATCAGTTGCCGCATTCCATGCTGCCGGATTACATGCGCGGCTTCATGGGCCAGCACACCCGCGATTTCTTCAGGAGATTGGGCCGCGAGAATCAGACCGCTGTTTATGACAATGATTCCGCCCGGAAGGGCAAAAGCGTTACTATCCGGATCTTCGGCAATATATACCCGGAAAGAATACCGATCCTGCCCAGTTTTGCCCAAAAGCGGGCCCGTGATTTTTTCCAGCCCCTGTTCCATTTCCTGATCATCCACAAAGCGTTTTTCCGCTTTTATCTGCGCGAATGCGGCTTCTCCCAGTTTTTTCTCCCATGCAGGGGGAATGCGTTCTGCCACAGCAGTGACCAGAGGTTCTTTGAGCGCAAAAAGACCGTAAACGGACAGGGCGCACAGGATGAGAATAAGGACAAGAACCAGCGAAGTCTGTTTTTTCTTCTGCTGAATCTGTGCTATCTGGGCTGCAATCTCCTGATAAATGAGCAGAATACTGTCACGGAGCAGAGAATGATCTGTGGTGCATACTGTCCAGTCCCGCGCATTGGAATGGGTCAGAAACAGCATTCTGTCATTCGCGCCCCCGGCTTTTATCCTCAAACCTTCCAGAGGAAAGGATACGGTTTTGCTATCAAAACGGAAATGCAGGGCATCTTCTTCAAGAAGAATTTCTCCGAAAAAACGATCCTTTCCCTGAAATGCGCTGGCACTGTAATGGTGAAGTTTTGAATTCTGCATGGGAATCCTTATATAGTTTTTAAGATAAAGATTGCTGCCTGAAAACCCTAAGGGTTTTTCGGACAAACATTTTCTGAAAGTCTATATTAAGCAGGAAAAACCGGATTTTTCCAAAAAATCCGGTTTTTTTATAGTGTTAGGAGTTACACAGTTGACCGGATAAAACCCTAAGGGCTTACTACCGGACAAAAATTATTTTAAATTGCATAACTGATGAAATTTAAAGGAATACAGAGACGGCACAGAAAAAATTTCTGTCACTTTGCTGAAATCATCAGTATATTCATTCATATTGGGAAAGATTCTACTGAGATGATCAAATCCGTTTCTGAAAATGCTTTTGGCACGGTATCCATTCTTTTTTATGGGAATTTCTTTTTTTTCAGGACTGTCACCGTCAGGGTATGCCCATACGGAAGCCGGTGAAATTATGCTGAGCAGCCTGCTTATTCTGTCAGGGTCTCTGAGATGTGTGGATTCGAATCTGAATCCGCGGGTTTTGAGACAGACAGACATTGTTTCAATCTGCCATCTTTCTGCATATATTTCAAACAGTTTTTCAGGAATGCAGAATGTCACTGCAATGAAAAATTTTCCGGAGATGCATTTCATGCCACCGGCAAAAACCTCAGTGTCTCCGATTTTTCCGATTCTTTTCAGAATGCATCTTTCTCCGGGTTTCAGATTCCGGAAAAGAGCGGATGCACTTGCATACAGTCCACATGAATTGGTAACATTCTGATTTTCAATGATTCTGACAACAATGTTTATATTTTTTTTTTCAGCCGCAGAAACCGGTCATTTCCGGTGAATTCACGGTCTGCCGCAGCAGATTCGGTACGCTCTTTTCCGAAAAATCTGATGAAATGTTCCGGCAGTTCTTTCCGCTCATCTGTATTCGGACTGCCTTTTTTTCCGGCATCGGGATCATCCTTTTTTGTCAGCAATTTCCAAATTAAAGGCACTGCAGCCCCTTTGTAAACAACTGCCGGAATGAGAATACTGATTTCTG
>CAZHPS010000113.1:0-16106 GCA_964534335.1 uncultured Desulfobacterales bacterium | reverse complement strand
ATCGGGGATCGCCTGGGGGAGGCCAACTGCATTCAATCCCTGGGCGATGTCCACATAAGGCTTTCCGAATATGAGGAGGCCCGGAAACGTTACGAGGAGGCCCGGCCCGTTTACGCACAGATCGGGGATCGCCACAGTATCGCGGCTACGCTGGCTTATCTGGGATTGGCGTATAAAGGATTGGGAAAACCTGAAACAGCGCGGGAGCATCTGGAGCAGGCCATTGACATATTTCAAGAAATAAAATCCCCGAATGCAGCCAAGGTCAAAAAATGGCTGGAGGATTTGTAACCGCACATTCTATAATAATGTCACCCCTTTCGGGGTTCGGATCGTGTCTGTAACCGCACATTCTATAATAATGTCACCCCTTTCGGGGTTGTAAAAATCCCGGAAGGGATGGCATTATTATAGAAATGACATGAAAAAAACAAAACAGAATCCCGGAAGGGATGGCATTATTATAGAAATGACATGAAAAAAACAAAACAGAATCCCGGAAGGGATGACATTATTAATGCCAATTAAGAGTCAAAAACTCCTGAATCAGTAAAAACAGGATGTTATAAAATAGGACTTGCGGAACCTGTTTTATAAGTGACTGATTTTACGTTACCAAATTTAACCCTTAATTCGCATTATTATAGTCTGCTTTCTGAAATCAGAAAAACAGGAATTGAAAAGGAGTAAAAGAAATGAAATACCGTGTTCTGCTTGAACAGGATGAAGACGGAATATTTGTTGTTCAGGTTCCCTCTTTGCCGGGCTGCATTTCCCAGGGAAACACCCGCAGCGAGGCATTGAACAATATCCGGGAAGCCATTTCCGTTTATCTGGAAAGCCTGAAAGCATATGATGAATGAATTTTGGATTTGGTGGCAGCATCTGCCTGAAAAAATAAGCCCGGTGATATTTCAGATCGGGGGCTTCAAACTGCAGTATTACGGCCTGATGTATCTTATTGCATTCGGCATCAGTTACGCTCTTGTCCTGTACCGCATCCGGCATGAGGAAGGGTTTCACATCACATCCCAGCAGGCCGAATCCCTTAGCACTGCCATGATTCTGGGTGTGATTCTGGGCGGGCGGCTGGGATACGTGCTGTTTTACAATTTTTCCTATTATCTGCACCATCCATTGGAAATTTTTCTGCCCTTTGATTTTTCCAATGGCATGAACTTTACCGGCATTTCCGGCATGTCCTATCATGGCGGACTGCTGGGCGTTGTCATTGCCGCGTGGATATACACCCGGAAAAACGGCATAAGTTTCCGGGAAATGAGCGATTTGTACGCGCCTGTGGTTCCTTTGGGTTACACCTTCGGACGCATGGGCAATTTCATCAACGGAGAACTCTACGGAAGAATAACAGAATCACGCATAGGCATGTATTTTCCCCATGCACCCGGCCCGGAACTGCGCCATCCTTCACAGTTGTATGAAGCCTTTTTTGAGGGCATTTTTCTCTTTGCTGTGCTGTGGTGTATTCGCAAAAAAACAAACACCAAAGGAGCGATGCTGGCCTTTTATCTTATTGGATACGGAACTGTCCGTTTTTTCATTGAATATTTCCGTGAACCGGATGCGCATCTGGGATTTGTCTTTCTGTCCTTTTCCAGAGGGCAGCAACTGTGTTTTCTGATGATAATGGCCGGAATACTGATTTATGGAGGACTGCGCTGGAAAAACAATGGGAAAGCGGCAGTTGTCGCAAAAAAAGGATGATCTTGCAATGTACTGTGAATTTAGCCACGAATGACACGAATAACACGAATTTTTCAATCATTTTTTATGTAATTCGTGCAATTCGTGTCATTCGTGGTTAAAATAAACGGAGCAAAAAGGACAGCAAAAAATAACCTGTACAAGTTAATGTCAGGAAAAAACCCTAAGGGTTTCCAAAACCCTTAGGGTTTGCAACAATCTGTTTACAGATCATGAAAAAATATTACACATGGTTCAAATCCCTGCTGAAATAAAGAATATCATCGACAACTATCTCCATGAACTGAACCGCCATAACATTCCCATCAGGGAGGCAGTGCTTTTTGGCAGTTATGCCAAAGGGAATCACCATCAATGGAGCGATATAGATATTGCTTTGGTTTCTGAAATATTTACCGGTGATCGGATGGATGATAAGGATAAAATACGAAAAATCACACTGTCTGTCAGCAGTCAGATAGAAGTGATTCCTTTTCCGGTTTGGGACTTTAATCTGCAAAATCCATTGGCAAAAGAAATTTTGACAACAGGAATGAAACTTCAGCCGCCTTTGCTTTATGAAAGGAATGAGATATGATATCCGTGAATGTGGAAAAAGCAGCCCGGACATTGCCCGGACTGATTCATCATACGTTGATGAATTGTGAGGAAACCGTTATTGTTTCCGAAAACGGGGCAGTTGTGATGATTGATCAGGCTGAGTGGGAAAATATGAAAGAAACCCTGAATCTGCTGCGGGACAGAAAATCCCTCAAAGCCCTGCTGGACGGACACAGACAAAGAGATTTGGGACGCATACCGGACAGCGTAACTGTTGAGAATGCTTTTTATGATTTATAAAATCAACATTCTCAAAAATGGGGATGAAGATTTGGACTGGCTGAGAAAAAATGACAGAAAAAGCTATTGCAGGTGTTTTGATCTTGTTAGGGAACTCATGGAAAATCCCAGAGAAGGAACCGGCAAACCGGAACGGCTTAAATATTTTGCAAAAGAGGTTTACAGCAGAAGGATTAATCAGGAGGACAGGCTGGTTTATACCATTTATGAAAATACAGGGGAAATTGACATTTCCTCATTTCGGGGACATTACAAAAAATAACAACATCAAAGTGATGACAGGCATATGAAACTTTTCTTATACAACACACTGACAAGAAGCAGGGAGGAATTCATTCCCATTGATCCGGAAGAAGTGGGAATGTATACCTGCGGGCCTACGGTTTACAATTATGCCCATATCGGAAACCTGCGCACCTATATTTTTGAGGATGTGCTGAAACGGGTTCTCCTGTACAACGGTTACAGAGTCAAACATGTGATGAATATCACAGATGTGGGGCATCTGACCGGGGATCGGGATATGGGCGAGGACAAACTGGAAAAAGGCGCAGCGCGGGAGGGAAAATCCGCTTGGGAGATTGCGGCTTTTTACACGCAGGAATTCAAAAAAGACATGAATGCTTTGAACCTGCTGGAGCCAAATATCTGGTGCCGGGCCACTGATACGATCCCGGAACAGATTGACCTGATCCGCATACTGGAGGAAAAAGGTTACACCTACCCCACCCGTGACGGCATTTATTTTGACACCGCGAAATTCAGGGATTACACCAAACTTTCCCACCAGAATCTCGATGCCCTGCAGGAAGGCGCACGGGTGGAAAAAAACCCGGAAAAACGCAATGCAACGGATTTTGCGCTCTGGAAATTCTCTCCGCCTGATGTGCAGAGGCAGATGGAATGGGATTCCCCCTGGGGAAAGGGATTTCCGGGCTGGCATATTGAATGCTCGGCCATGAGCATGAAATTTCTTGGAGATCGCCTTGATATTCACTGCGGAGGCACGGATCATATCAACGTGCATCACACCAATGAAATTGCCCAGTCCGAAGCCGCGACCGGGAAGAAATTCTTCAATTTCTGGATGCACGGCGCGTTTCTTAATATTGAAGGCGGCAAGAAAATGGCAAAAAGCGCGGGCAATTTCCTGACTTTGGAAAACACCCTGATCCGGCAGGGCATTGATCCTCTGGCCTACCGTTTTGCCGCATTTCAGACCCATTACCGCAATCCTATGGAATACACTGGGGAATCCATGCACGGGGCTGCCAATGGACTGGCGCATCTGAGAAGCCGTGCCAAAAGTCTCCGGGAATCCGGTGACATTTCCGCAGGCCAAATCAGCACTGAATTCAAAGAAAAATTTCTCACGGAAATCAATGATGATCTGAACATGCCCCGCGCAATGGCTGTGGTGCAGGAAATGCTCAAATCAGATCTCAGTTTCGCGGACAAACATGCCACTCTTGCAGATTTTGACCGGGTGCTGGGTTTTGATCTTGGCAAAGAGGAAAAAGAGGAAGGACTGCCGGAGGAAGTCCGGAAACTGGGCGAAGACCGGCAGAAGGCCAGAGCAGAGAAAAACTGGAAAGAATCAGACCGGCTGCGGGATGCCATCCGGGATTTGGGATATATGGTACGGGATACAAAAGAGGGAATGAAAATTGACAAAATCTGAAATACAGGAGGACAAGACATGAACAGAGGAAAAAAAGTCATATGCGGATGTCTGCTGTTTCTTTACTGTCTGATCATAAGCGGGTGCGAACTTTTCCTTGCCGGTACTGCCGCAGGGATCGGCGCATATTCCTATGTCAACGGAGAACTGATCCGCTCCTATCAGATCGGATATGATGAAGCTCTTGAGATCTGCACTGATGTTCTGGAAAAACAGGATATCAGAATAACAGGAACAGATCAGAAATCCCTCAGCACCACCATCAGCAGTGAGTATTACAACGGCAAGCCGGTTACAGTGAAAGTGACCCGCCGGAATACAGATATGACAGAAATTGCCATCCGCTCCGGTATCATGGGCGTATGGGACAGAGAATTTTCCGAACGGATTCATGGGGCTATTGCACAGCACATTCAAAAATAGTATTCCCGGAATTGTCATCCGAACCATACACAGACACAGGATGCTGGAGACCGGGGATGCTGTGCTTGTGGGCGTATCCGGAGGTGCGGATTCCGTGTCACTCGTTCATATCCTTGCAGAAATCTCTTCCCTTTTTTCCCTGGGGCTGGGCATAGCCCATCTTAATCACTGCCTGCGCGGGGAAGAGTCAGACAGGGACGAACACTTTGTCAGAGATCTTGCAGAAAAACTCTCCCTTCCCTGTTTTGTTGGAAGAAAAGATGCAGATGCTTACAGACAGAAACACAGTCTGTCTCCGGAAGAGGCTGCCAGAGAAATCCGTTATGATTTTCTAAATGCAACTGCGCGGGAAAAAGGCTTTAACCGGATTGCACTGGGACATCATGCGGATGACAACGCGGAACTCATCCTTATGTTTCTGCTGCGGGGCAGCGGGCCGGCCGGACTGTCCGGCATTCCACCGGCAAGAGAAAAAAAATACATCCGCCCCCTTATGGATCTGAGCCGTCCGGATATTCTGGCATATATGGAGGAGAAAAATGCCGCATATGTGACAGACAGTTCCAACAGCGATTCCAAATATCTGCGCAACCGTGTTCGGCATGAACTGATTCCCCATCTGAAAACGCATTACAGTCCCGGCATTGTCCCCACTCTCAACCGGGTTTCGGAAATTCTGCGCGACGAGGAACAGTGGCTGTCGGGAATTACAGAAGAACTTTTCCAAAAAATCCTGATTTCCGCAGAAAAAAACACAATTGTGCTTTCGGTTTCCGGGCTTGGGGAAATGCAGACTGCCGCGCAGAGACGCGTTCTTCGTCATGCCCTTTCCTGTGTAAAGGGAAATCTGCGGGGCATTACGTTTGCGCACACAGAAAAAATTCTCTCTGTTCTCCGGCCAGATGAAGAATGCAGATTTCTTGATCTGCCGGATCGCATCCGTGTCACAAAACAGGGAAATCTGCTTTGTTTTTCCGCAGAGGCAGAGTCACTTCGAAAACTGGGGAAAAAAAAATCAGGGCCTGTTCCTTTTTTCTGTACAGTCAATGCTCCGGGCATAATCCGGATCAGAGAAACCGGAGCAGCTTTGATTTTTTCCCTTCCTGATCAAATACCTGCTGTTTGGGAAGCAGGAGGCAGTACTGCATTTTTTGATCGGGAAAAAGCAGCATTTCCCTTAGTAATCAGGAATTTTCAGGACGGAGACCGTTTCCGGCCTTTGGGAATGCAGGGAACACAGAAGCTGAAAAAATATTTTGCGGATCATAAAATTCCCCGTGAAAAACGGGCCAAATGTCCCATTGTGCTGAGTGCAGGCCGGATTATCTGGGTGGCCGGACACCGGATCGATGATTCCGCAAAAGTGACATCCCAAACAGAAAAGGTGCTGAAAGCAGAACTTTTGCTTGCCTAATATATAAATATGGTTAATATTAATCCCTGATGTTACGCAGCATCGTCATACCAGCCATGTCCGGTATCCGGAACTGATTGAAAATACTGGATTCAGATTTGATCCGGAATGACGGTCAAAGAGAATGGCTTTCTGATTTTTTAAAGTGCTGCGCAGGATCCGTTCATCCGTATTTTTTTAAATGCTCACAAATGAAATTCAGACCCAACCGGAAAAGAACAGCCTTTTCCGGAAGTCTGCAATCTTTTTCAGGAGGTAATATCCGTTGAACCCTTTTTACAAAAATCTGGCTTTATGGATGGTCATCACCCTGATGATGATCATGCTCTACAATCTTTTCAATCAGCAGACAGTTGCCGAACCCGGGGGCATCAGTTATTCGGAATTCATAACCAGACTGAATGCCGGGGGAGTTTCCGAAGTGGTGATACAGGGAAGGGAACTTTTTGTCACTGATACCAGCGGGAGAAAATTCAAGGTTTTCGCGCCGGAAGATGATATGCTGATCCAGCGTCTGGAGCAGAAAGGCGTGGTCATCAAAGCCAAGCCACCCAATGATTCACCCTGGTACATGACGCTGCTCATGTCCTGGTTTCCCATGATGGTTCTCATCGGAGTATGGGTTTTTTTCATGCGCCAGATGCAGGGGGGCGGGGGCAAGGCCATGTCTTTTGGCAAAAGCCGGGCCAGACTTTTATCCGAACAGTCTGAAAAAATCACCTTTGAGGATGTGGCCGGTATTGACGAGGCCAAAGAGGAACTGTGGGAAATTGTGGAATTTCTCAAAGATCCCAAAAAATTCACCCGTCTGGGCGGACGCATTCCCAAAGGCGTGCTGCTCATGGGGCCTCCGGGAACAGGAAAAACTCTTTTGGGACGGGCCATTGCCGGAGAGGCAGGCGTTCCCTTTTTCAGCATCAGCGGCTCGGATTTTGTGGAAATGTTTGTGGGTGTGGGCGCGTCCCGCGTGCGTGACCTGTTTATGCAGGGCAAAAAACATGCGCCCTGCATTATTTTCATTGATGAAATTGACGCGGTTGGCAGACATCGCGGTGCAGGTTTGGGGGGCGGGCATGATGAACGGGAGCAGACCCTGAACCAACTGCTGGTGGAAATGGACGGTTTTGAGTCCAATGAAGGAGTTATTCTGGTGGCAGCCACAAACCGGCCTGATGTGCTTGATCCGGCTCTCATGCGTCCCGGACGTTTTGACCGGCAGGTGGTGGTGGGAATGCCTGATTTGAAGGGCCGGGAAAAGATTCTCCGTGTCCATATGCGCAAAAGTCCCATTGCGGATGATGTGGATATCCTGAACCTGGCCAAAGGCACACCCGGATTTTCCGGCGCGGATCTGGAAAATCTGGTAAATGAGGCCGCTCTTTTCGCAGCCAAGAAAAACAAAGACAAGGTGGGCATGGCAGACTTTGAGGAATCCAAGGACAAAGTCTATATGGGACTGGAACGCAAATCCCTGGTACTCACAGATGAGGACAAAAAGGTTACGGCCTACCATGAAGGTGGTCATGCACTGGTGGCACGTTTCCTGCCCGGCACAGACCCGGTCAACAAAATCACCATCATTCCCCGTGGCAGGGCTTTGGGTGTCACCTGGTATCTGCCGGATGAGAAATACACTATTTATCAGGAACAGCATGAAAGCAGACTCTCCTGTATGCTGGGCGGACGGGTTGCCGAAGAGGTTATCTTTGGAAAAATTACGGCAGGTGCGTCCAGCGACATCAAACAGGCCACGGATCTGGCAGACAAAATGGTACGTGCCTGGGGCATGAGCGAACTGGGTCCCATCTCCTATGCCAAAGGCGATGATCAGGTTTTTCTGGGAAGGGAAATCACCCAGCGCAGGGATTATTCCGATGAGGTTGCCCGTAAGATTGACGCTGAAGTCAGCCGTCTGATAGCGACAGCCTATGAACGGGCCAGAAAGGTGCTCAAAGAAAATACAGATATTCTCCACAAACTTACGGAACTTCTGCTGGAAAAGGAAACTGTGATGGGCGCAGAACTCGATGATCTTATCATGACCATGCGGCCCGGTATCCGTCTGCCTTCCCATCATCCTGAACCTTTGCCTGAACATACAGCGGTTTCTTTGGAAAAACCTTCGGCAGTTCCTCCCCCTATCCCCACTGATGATGCAGAGGGCAGTGATGGGGAACTGCAACAGAAATGACACGCCTGAAAGGGATGGATCAGGATTCATCTCATACCAAACCGCTTTCAGAAACTGGGGAATATCCGTTTTTTTAACCACTGAACACACGGACTGCACGGAAAAACCGGATTTGAGGATAAAAACCGGTATTCCCATGTTTTGAAAGCCAATTGGTATCAAAGGTTCCAAAGGAAAAACAGGGATAAGGAATTCAGACAGAAATGAAACCTTACAATATTTCATGGATTCATCAGGGGCAGGAATGGAATCTCAGGCTGGGAAAACGCACCTGCGTGATGGGAATTCTGAATGTGACTCCGGATTCCTTTTCAGACGGGGGTATTTTTTTTGATTTTGAAAAAGCCCTTGCACAGGCTGAAAAAATGGTTGCTGACGGAGCAGATATTCTGGATATTGGCGGAGAATCCACACGTCCTTTTTCCCAGGAGGTTTCTGTGACAGAGGAAATTCAGCGGGTGGTTCCCATCATTGAAAAACTGGTTTCAGGCAAAATTCCGGTTCCCATATCCATAGACACAGCAAAAGCAGAAGTTGCAAAGCAGGCTTTGGATGCAGGCGCGTCCATCATTAATGATATTTCTGCGCTGCAAAATGATCCACAAATGGCATCGGTGGCTGAGGCATACCGTGTGCCGGTTATTCTGATGCACATGAAGGGAACTCCCAAAACCATGCAGGTTGCCCCGCATTATGATGATCTGCTGGGAGAACTGCACCTGTTTTTTGAACAGGCCATTGAAAGGGCAGTGAAAAGCGGCATTGACAGATCAAAAATTATTATTGATCCGGGCATTGGCTTTGGAAAGACAAGAGATCACAATCTTTGTCTTATCAGACATGTGGATGCGTTTGCAGATTTGGATGTGCCGATTCTGGTGGGTTCCTCCCGCAAGGCGTTTATCCGCAATATGCTGAAAAAAGAAGGGGAAAAGGATATAAATCCCCTTTCTCCCATTGTGGAAACCGGAACACAGGCCAGTGTGGCAGCATCAGTTATGGCAGGTGCGCATATTATCCGGGTTCACAATGCTGCCAATACCCGTGCAACTGTGAAAATTATTGATGCCATTCGCAATGTTTAAGGTGATTTCCAGAAAAGAATATCCCCAAAAAATAGCATAAGCTTCCAGCCTGTGCATAAACTGAAATGGGATATTTATTTTCAGAAATCACCTAAGAAACGCAAAATAAAACTCTCCTGGGCTGTCAAATACGTTTTTTCACATTCAGAAAAAACCATAAAGGAATCCCGGACGGAGAATCTGGTATACTCCCAAATTTTCCGTTTGGGACTTCTGAAAAACAGGAAGAAATTTTTTGGCAAAGCATTCATGCTGAATCTGGAATCTGTTCTGTTACGGAATCCGGTTTTCTCCTGAGAAACGGGCTTTTTGACTTGTTACGGGATTATCAGATTTTTCCCTGATAAGTGGCTTTTGGGATATTTAGGAACGCTATAAGTGCTGTTTTTGACTGTTATCAGGGAAAGTTCCCTGATATTGTGTTATCATGGGAATCTTTCCTGATAATGAAGGTTTGGGCTGTTATCAGGGAAAAGTTCCTGATAATCAATGGTTGTGCCTCTTGAAAGCCGGTGTTTCAAATCAGCACAACCAAACGTTCAAGCGGACGGCTACCGCCGCCGCTTAACTCGGTGTTATGCGATTTCGACTATAGGAGAAAAAGATGTCAAAACTTATGTCAAAATCTCTAAAAAATATCAAAATATCAAATGCTTTAGCGTTCTTATTTTCATACTTTGTATTTTGCGGATTTATAATTATAATTTCAGAAATTTGTGGGAGTGCAAAATTTGCGGTAGCTATTTTGAAATTTGTCATTATATATTTGTCGCCATTATTATGGTTGTGGCCGATAATTGGAGCAGAAATAGATGAATCAGAAAATAATCATCTTCTGGAGAATAAAATTGAAGATATTATATTTATTATTATACTGATCCAATTTTGGTTTTATCCGGCATGATTTTTGCCTGACGGGCTGAAAGTGAAAAATCATCCGTTTTTGGCCTGAAAAACCCAGCAGACGGGCTGAAAAAAACTGTTTTGGTGCATACGCAATTTCCGTGCCAAAGAAAACCAAAATTGGATCAGTATATTATTTATATTATACTTTTCTATAGTCTATCTGGAAATATAGATAATGTTTTGTTCGCCATTGAATTAATTACAGATAACATAATTACAGACTTTCATGTGTATAAAAATCTTTGGAAAGAAATTAAAATTAGTCAATTTATATTTGAGTTTATTTTGCAATTCATATTTCTGCTTATTTCAAACTGGTTTCTATTTTTTTTCTATACCAGAGTTGATTGGTTAGATGTTGTTATTGATATAGTGCTTATAGGTTATTTTTTCTTTTTTCTGTTTCATTATAACGATAACCTCCTTTATTTGGTTATTCTATCATTAATTTTAAACGGATTTCTGCTGATTATACTCAAAATACATCAGAAGATGGAGTCCAAATTCAAAATTTTTTTGGGTCGCAAACGAAATAAACATATTTTTTTCAAAATTTCGGAGTTTTTTATAGTAGCGGGTCATGCCTTGTTTATTATTTCGATATTTAATTTATCTTTCTTGTTGCGTGACAAATTTCCTGTTGTAAATTTTATTTTTTCCCGTGGTTTTGGAAATATTGGACGTAATACGAAAGAAGGTTTATGTGCATTATCTATTTCAATAGTCATTTTTTTTGTATTACAGTCAATTGTTGGAATATTATTTTCTTCGCTGTATATATATAAACCATATCTTGTTGAAAATAATGATAATTCAAACTAAAAATGGTAAACTCAGCAGGTTACAAAATATGGTAGTCGTATTCTACTGACTGATAAATTTTTCTTCTTATAATATAAAAAAACCATGATAAACATACCCTGTAGAAAATGCAACTTGTCAAAATCGGACAGAATCTGAACAGATCATTGCGGGAAAAATGGAAATGTGCGAACAATCGCTTGCACCGGAGTTTGAAGGCGGGCGTAAAAATTGGGTGCAAAACTTCAGGCTTAATTGCCGTCCGCCTTCAGACCCGGTGAAGCGGGGCGTTAGCCCATTTTACTTTAAAATATTTTTATGATAAAATATATACAATTTATGGTCTGTGCTTCTTGCCAGACCGTATATCACAACATTGTGATATATCCCATGTGGGTTACTGTTTCACTTATGCTATAACCGCATAACTGGAACAAGATCGAGAGAACCGCCAATGAATAAACTTGACAAATCGTTCTCTCATCACTGTATAATTATGCAGTGACTTGGATGTACTTCCTTATCGGAAGGCAACGGGTGGGTGTTGGGTACTCAGTGTTCCCCGTTACACATAATATGAGTACCCTTTTCTATAAGTAACACATAAGAATTTGATATGAATTATAAAATTTCTAATATTGATGACCGATTAGAAAAATACTTTTCCCCTGACTTGCTGCGAAATTTTTACAAAGACTACAAAACTCGAAAAACCGATCATTTTAAGTCTGAGATAAAGATTCAGATGGGTGCAGATGGAGTAACTTATCAGGCGTTTGAAAAAGATTTAGACCGTAATGTCAATTTTATCAGTAAAAAAGTCCTATCTGGTTCTTATTTATTTTATCCATTTCGTGAAGTTGAAATAGATAAACCAGATGGAGGCAAACGAACTTTATCAATTGCATCAATCCGTGATGTTATTGTCCAACAACAACTCTACAATACAATTTACCCTGAAATAGACAGACTGTTTCGGCATCCTACTGTAAACTATGTTTCATTTGCATATCGAAAAGGGCGTTCAGCACCTCAAGCTGCATTATATGTCCATAGGTACATCAAAGAAGGATATATCTATGCACTTGATGCGGATATAGTCAAATATTTTGATACTATCCCACATGAAGGCTTATTGAATCTTCTAAAGAGTTATTTTGAAGAAGATTCAATAACCTATAAACTAATCAGAAGATTCATTCTTACAGACAGAGTTCCATATAATACTTATAAAAGGAGACGATATCATCGTTTACATGGAAAAGAAATATTCCGAAAAATAAAACCGGATCGCAAGCCTCGTGAAAAAGGGGTTCCGCAGGGAGGAGTGCTGTCAGGCATGTTAGCTAATTTGTATCTTCACAACTTTGATAAATGGATAATGAAAGAAGTTAGTTGTCAGATTGATCTGAAATATGTTCGATATGCTGATGATTTTGTTATAATGATTCGTAGTCCTGAAAAATTGGAGTTACTTCGGGATAAAGTTGCATTAAAATTGAATGACATAGGGCTTAAACTTCATACAAATCCAGATAAGACACGATTAGTAAATGTAGCAGATGATGGTTTGAAATTTGTCGGTTTTCACTTTTCCCTGACTGACATTTCAGTTCGAGAAAGAAATATTCAAAAATTTAAAGAACGGTTTTCTGAGAAAATACAAAGTGATGCTTCTTGGAATATTCAATTTAGCAATACGGAACAAAGGCTTCGTGCTTTAATAAATCAAAAGTTGAACTTTAAAATACTGGGAACAGAAGAAAAATGTCCAAAGTGTAACCTTCCCATTGATTCCAAACCCAAAAGTTGGATGGGGTTTTTCGCTGTTGTTACAAATATTGACCAATTGAGAAAGTTAGATAAATGGATTCGGGCAGAGATTGCCAAATATTTTTTTCAAAAATATAAGTATCATATAAAACGTAAAATATTACATAAAGCAAATTTGAAAAGTATTGAACAGGAATATTATCGAATTCGAAAAATTAAATCATGTGAATGTATAAATGACGAAGAAAACTCACAAATATTAAATATAGAAGATGATGAAGTTAGTGATCTTTTTACTTCTAACGATTGATACAGGACAATGACATGGGCTAACCAGTCGATCAACCGGACGGCGATCTATCCTATCATAGAAGCAACAAATGAGATTATGGTGAAAAAATATGCTGAATCTTGAATTACAGTTAAAGCCTGATACTGAAGAAAGGTTCATGAGAGTTCTTGATCTTTATAAGGACAAAGAAATACTGGCACAGAATATCATTGCCTATCAGATCGTCGAACTGAGAAGAGCTGTTCTCAATATCCGGCTGGATATGAAACACTTTGAGGACAAATACCGGATTTCGACAAAAGAGTTTTACCAAAAATTTGTCAGCGGAGACACAGAAGACACAGAGGATATGATAGTCTGGGCAGGAATTTATGAAATGCTGCTTGAAAATGAGGCACAGTTGGAAAAACTGACATGATTGAACTGTATTTTGAAGAAACAGAAAAGACTGTATAGCTTATCGTTATGTGTTTGAAAAAACATGTAGGAAAAGCTATAAATAAATGAGAAATTTAGTTCAAAGATGACTTACTGAATTTGAATAACGAAATGGCGGAAAAAACCGAATGATAGAGATTATAAAAAAATCAGTCAGATTAAATAATTACAGATTTACTGTTCACGCACTTGAACGTTGCATAGAGAGAAGCATATCACCGGAGAATGCAAAGGAAGCCATTTTATCAGGTGAAATTATAGAGGAATATCCTGAAAATAAATACGGATACAGTTGCCTTATTTTAGGAACAGCAGAAAACAGACAGATATTGCATGTCCAATGTTCTGTTAATCCGATATGGATTATTACCGCATATAATCCCACGCTGAATCCTGAAAAATGGGATAAAGATTTTAAAAAGAGGAGAACAAAGTTATGAAATGTACAGTATGTCATAATGAAATGGAAAACAGAAAAGGCATGATTGATCTCAGAATCAGCGGAAGATTGTATTTTGTGAAAAATGTCGGATATGAAGAATGTTCTGTCTGCGGAGAAAGAACACTTTCGCCGAAAGTCAGTCAAAGTATATTTGAAAAAATAAAGAATAAGCAGTTTATTGAAGAAATGATAAAAATACCGGTAATGGATTATGCGTGATATAAATGTATCATAACCCATTGCAGATATAAGATATAATCAGTTTTGACAGTTAAGCGTGAACACATAACCAGTCGGTCATGCGGATTGCCCTATCGGGCAACCGCTTACCTCATTGTTAGCCATTTTTTAAAAATAGACCTCTTGCAAAAGTCGGAATTGCTTCATTGATTTTATTGGATAAAAATTGACTTTGGAAAGAGGTATAGTAGATAAACAGAAAGGAAAATGATATGGCTTTCAGCGATTACAAAAATATTTCTCAGGTTCAGAAGCGGTTCGGTATCAGATACAAAGAGGAAGATTTCATAGTTGTGAATGAGGATGTGGAACCGTCTCCGGGTTTTGTCAAAGAGTTTGAGTTCAACAAAGAACATATTGATATTTACACTTCCGAGTCATCGCGTTCCGAGGCGGTCATTTTTCCGCTGCTCAGAGAAGTTTACAAGAAATACTGTTCAGTGTATTCATTATGGATACAGAAATCTGTAAGTTATGATGATGACCTCACCGGAACACCTGATTATATAATTTCCTCAAAATCGGAACTTGGCAAAACAGTATTGGAAACCCCTCTGGTCATTGTTGCCGAGGCAAAGAAAAATGATTTTGAACAGGGCTGGGCTCAGTGCATGGCAGAAATGGTGGCAGCCCAGAAAATCAACAATGACGGGGAGTTTCCTGTATATGGTATTGTAACTGACGGAAAACTTTGGGAATTCGGCAAGCTGGCAAAAAAATATATTTACAAAAAATACAGAAGGTTATACAATTCATCATCTGGCAAAATTATTCAGTGTACTCAATTACATATTTCAGTCTTCAATGAGATGCGGTTTCAAAATGAATCAGGGCTAACTCACCTGATGTTCAGGTTTTTTTGGGGTTGACATTCATGATTCTGTAAATTTCAGGAAGTTATGATTTTAAATTTTTTTTCCATGTTGATTATAATCTGCTGAAATTTCATTTAATATAAAAATCAACAGGAAAAATCTGAACTTCGGGGATAATTGGCATTTTTGGCTGTTATCATGGAAAACCGTCTGATAATAAATGTTTAGGCATTTGATAATTATAAAAAAGGAGAAAAAATATGGCTTCAGTATACGATATTGCAAGATATATCCTTGAAAAAACAGGGGAGATAACAGCGATGAAATTACAGAAACTTGTTTATTATTCGCAGGCATGGTCTCTTGTATGGGATGAAGAAGTTTTATTTGATTCCCCTATTGAAGCTTGGGCAAATGGCCCTGTTATCAGAGAATTATATAATATTCATAAAGGAATGTTTAAAGTAAACGCAGATACCTTTTCCAATGTAAATTCATCAAATCTCACACAAAAACATAAAGAAACCATAGAGGGGGTGCTTGAATTTTATGGTGATAAAACAGCTCAATGGTTAAGTGATTTAGCGCATATGGAAGATCCTTGGAAAAATTCCAGAGAAAAAGCCGGACTTTCAGAAGGTGAGCGTGGGTATAGTATCATTGAACTTTCTGATATTCATGAATATTATTCAGGAATATGAACAGATATGACAAAAAAACTGACTCCAAAACAAAAACGATTGATAAGAGAAAACAAAGAAAGTGAAAAAACAGACTTAAAAAAAGCCAGATTATTACAACGGCCTGAATTTAAGAAAGAAGCAAGAAGTTTATGCAAACCTGATATTGAAAAGACTCCTAAAATACAGAAAAACCCTGATTCTATAATGCAATATAAGATGGAATGGGGTAAGAAAGATGCTGATTTAACAGGTGAATGGTCTTGGGGGCAGCCAAGAAAATGGACTGATAAAGAGTGGTATGAAATAATACTTAAAGGTTTCCCCAAAATTAATCATATCGCTGTGAACCCCTGTCAG
>CAZHPS010000112.1:0-16151 GCA_964534335.1 uncultured Desulfobacterales bacterium | reverse complement strand
TATGAAATTATTATGTTTGTGAAGTATTTTTCAGAAAATTACCGGACTATTGATAAAATGGAAAGTCAATATTTTTTAATTAAAAGATAATTTATATTTTAAATATTATTTAAAATATATTGTTCATTTCATTTTTGTTTTATGTTATGGCATAAAATATACATTCACTAAGGGAGGAATAGCGGGGGAACGTGCTGCTTCCGGAAAATCAGAAATCTGAAAAACCTGCGGAAAAACTCCGGGCATTGGGAATTTTCCCAGATGAATTGAAAAAATGTGCAGGAAATCCGGAAATAAGGATACCGTTTTTTTTATCCATCAGAAAAATGAAAATCTGTACTTTTTGTGGAGCGGGCTTTTTCTGTTTGACTTTTTCAGGGGATAATTTATGATTGGCTCATCCGGTGAAGACTTTTTTCAGAACTGCATCGGTCAGTTCCCGGCCTTCATCAGTCTGACAGGATGGGGAATAAATCCTGTCCGGCCCGCACAAAACAAAACAGGGAGGAAACCTCATGGAAACATTGCTGGCACTGTCCAAAACCGGGCGGATAAAAAAGATCCGGCCTCCGGAAACTGTCCCCGCGGAAGGTGGAATTTCACATGATGGGAGTGAGGTCAGCGAGACCGAATACTGGAAAAAATATTATCATGACCCGGAGTTCAGTTATGAATGGAACAACGGTTATCTGGAGGTGAAACCAGTGAGCGATTATTCAGGTTTTCTGATGTACTGGTGGTTTGCCGAAATTCTTACCCATTTCCTCAATATCCGTCCAATTGCACGGGTGATCGGTCTGGATATCGGTTTCCGTCTGGCCTTTCCCGGCAGCACCAGCATACGCAAACCGGATCTGGCTGTGATTCTCAATGCCAACTCTGTGATTATCAGACCGGGCGATTTCTCCTATCACGGAACCTATGATCTCTGCATAGAATTTCTGTCCTATTCCTCTCCCAAAGAAGTCCGGAGGGACACAGTGCAGAAAAAGCGGGAATATGAAAGAGCAGGCGTCAGGGAATATTTCATTCTGGATCCCAGAGGGCTGGAAACAGCGTTTTACAGACTCAGCGGAAAGGGAAAATACGGAAAAATCAGACCCACAGCAGATGGTGTCATCCAGTCCCGTGTGCTTACGGGTTTTCAGTTCCGCATATCCGATCTGTACCGGCAGCCTTCCCTGACAGAACTCACGGAGGATGAGGTTTACAGTTCATATGTAATGACCGAATATCAGGCGGAAAAGCGCAGATCCGAACAGTCTGAAAAACTGCTGCTTATGGAAAAACAGAGATCTGAAAAACTTGCGGAAAAACTCAGAGATTTGGGACTTTCCACAGAGGAGATTGAAAAACTGTGCAGGGAATGAATATGCCAGTTTTTTATCCGTCAGAAAAAATGAAAACCCGTTCCCCTTTGGGAGCGGGCTTTTTTGTTTGAGGGGATAATTTTAATGGCAATTCGCCATTGATTTTATACAATATTGTCAGTTTTTTCTGTTTGATTACAATATATTGTTTTTTCAGAAGCATGTTTTCAATAGCGATTTGGTATTAATCGTAAAAAATCTGAGGGAATTTTGCAAAGGAGATGGAATCACTATGGAGACCCGTTCACAGAAATATGGCAGATATTTGGGGGAAATATACAAAGAGCTTCTCATGCCTGAATGTATAGTGGTTGCAACTGACGTCAAAGTCGGCCCTGACCATCGGCTGCCGGTTTTCGAACTTGGGGATAAAGGAGGTATCTGTTACAAAGAAAGTATTGATCTGGGAATGTCCTCCATTGCCATTGTCCTCCGGAGTCTGGAAAAAGACGGGTGGACAGAACGTCAGAAACAGATACTTCCGGATGGCATACGTGACATTTGCAAAAAAGATTACCTGTTGGATTTCAACTGTGAAAAACCGATCTCAGGCTGGGATATTGAGCAGGGTGTGGCAAACTGGTTTTTCTTTTCCGAGGCAGAATATCCAAGAACCGAAAACGCGATTGCCTCTGTCATCACCACTTTTCCCTTAAAGAAGAAATTTGTCAGAGATCTGAGATATTTTGAAATCTCCAAAGGCGTTTACCGTTCCATTGATCCTATGGCAGACTGTGTGCAGTTGCTTGTAATTCCGGAATTGCCGGATGAATCATGGAATGCGCCGATCCTGTTCTTTTCCGATGATCCCAAAGTGCAGCAGCAGGCAGTCCTGCACCTGCATAAACTGGGAATAAATGTGGAACACTATGTTTTATAAGAGAATATTTTTCCGGAAACCTTTAACAGGTGACGCGGGCTGTTTGTCTCTTAACCTCTTAATTTAACATTGACAATCTGTAATAAATGATAAAAAAATCATCGAATTCAAGTTATTACAGATGACATGCAAAACAAAACAGGACCCCGAAAAAAAAGATTGCCCCGTCATTCAGAACTTCAGTTGACATAGTTTCAAACATCCTGTAAAATTAAGAATAAATATGCCTGATCCGCTTCGGGATGGATTGAGATATTCACGATGGCGTGTGTCAGGAGAACAGAAAACCGATATGCAGTCATTTACAGGGAAGGAAAGAGAAATGTCAAAAAAAATTGAAAAAACGCTTTATTGTATCACAGTATGCCTTTTGCTGCCCATCTTCCTCACGGGTTCATTATTTGGCAAAGATTTGCAGGCATCTGACAGTATCACAAAATACAGAAATGCTCTCCAGAAGCTGAAAACATCGCAGAAAGAGAGCATTCTTATAGCCAAAGAGGAATTTTACAAGTCGTTTCCCAAAAATGACAAATATGCGCAGGACGGGTTCCGCATGTTCTCTGAATTCTATGATAAAGTCATACAGGAAAGCAGTGAACAGTTTTTTTCAAATGAAAAATTTGCGATTTTTTTATCTGAGTTCTATGAAATTGCAGATGGAACCTTCAGCAGTCCTTTGCAGGGATTTGACAAAATGGATGCCCAAAGGAAAGATCATGTACGGAAACAGTATGCCGGTGAATTGGAAGAATTCACCCGGTATGTCAAATGCGGTATAAAAATCTCAGCAGACGGTGAAGGCGGATGGTATATCAGAGAGGATTTTGATTTTCTGTGTGAAATGCTCCGTGACTGGCCTGTTGATATAAACAAATATCTTGTGTTTATGAAAGAAGAATCAAAACAGGATGTTCTTATGGACGGAGGACTGGTCATTCCCTGGGATGATTTGAGAAAAAGAATCATACGTTTTGAGGAATTTGCCCGTAACTATCCGGCTCTGCAGGAGACAAAAACCAAAATTCAGCCGGAACTGAAAGGGCTGCTGTATGTTTATCTTGCCGGGGTAGACAATTCCCCGGTGTTTGACTGGGAATCCCAAAAAATGAATCCGGAACTGAAAAGCAGCTATGAGATTTTTCTGAAGGAAAACAAAAATTCCGCGTGGCACAGTACAATTGAAAAGGTGTATCAGATTCATCAGAAACATCAGTTTGTACACAGTACAGAGGCAGATGATTTTGTGAACAGACTGAATCTGATAGCACAGTGACAGAATTATCCGGATACATTTTGTACATCCAATCTGCCACAAAAACACAAAGCCTCAAAGTTTCACGAAGGGTTAATACCAAATCGCTGCTGAAAACATACTTATCAAAAAAAGAACTTTCTGTAATCAGACAGAAAAAAATGTTCGGATTATATAAAATCAATAGCGATTTGGTATAATGCGTAATTAACGCGGGTTCTGCTGATCTGCCAGCCCTGAATCTGTGAGTTGCAAAAACCGGATTTTTCCAAAAAATCCGGTTTTTCTGTATACTTCATCTCATAAAATCAAACTTGACAGAATTCTACTTTTCCTGAAACATTTCCAGTGCATGATCCAGAGTGGCCTGTGTCATTTTCACGCCGCCGAGCATACGTGCGATTTCCTGTATCCGCTCCTCCTCTTTCAGATGGGTGATAAAGGTGCGGGTTCTGCCCCCTGAAACCTTTTTTGCTATCTGGAAATGATGATTTCCGAATCTGGCTATCTGGGGCAGATGGGTAATGCAGATCACCTGATGGAAATGCGCCAGTTCCGCAATCTTTCTGCCCACGATTTCTGCCACGCCCCCGCCTATGCCTGCATCCACTTCATCAAAAATCACGGTTTCCACAGATTCGGTTTCTGCCAGAATGACTTTCAGGGCCAGAACCACCCGTGACAGTTCACCGCCGGATGCAATATGGGCCAAAGGTTTGAGTTCCTCTCCGATATTGGGAGCTATCATAAAGGCAGCACGGTCAATTCCGGTTTCAGTGATGGCCCCGCCATCCAGACTGAGCCATGACGCTGTGTTTTCCGAAACCGGGATACTGCGCAGGAAAATCTCAAAACGGGTGTCAGACATTTTCAGGGATTCCAGTTCTTTTTCCACTTTTCCCGCGAGAATTTTTGCGGTTTTCCGCCGTTTTTCCGAAAGCCGCAAAGCCAAATCCGCCAGTTTTTTATGCTGATCGATCAGTCTGCTTTCCGCTCCGGAGATGCGTTCTTCCAGATTTTCAATTCCGGCAAGTTCCTCTTCCACTTTTTTCAGATGAGCCAGCACCGCATCCGGGGAACCGCCGTATTTGCGGCTGAGTCTGCGCAGAATATTGAGGCGTTCATCCACAGCCTCCGGTCTACGTTCGTCAATGCGGATACCGTTGAGATAGGAGCGGAGCCCATCCACAATATCCTCAATCTGAAAAGCCGCGTCCGCAATGCTTTCGGCTTTGGGTCTGAGTCCCGGATCAATCTGACATGCTTTTTCAATCTGCTTTTTCACTTCCACCAGGCGTTCCACTATGGCATTCTGCGCGCTGTAGAGTTCCTCAATGCCGCCATGCACAGCCTGATAAAGCACCTCCCCGTTTTTCAGCAGCAGGAGTTCCCGTTCCAGTTCAGCCTCCTCACCGGGCCGGATTTCTGCTTCCAGAATTTCCTTTTTCTGGAATTCCAGAGTATCAATTTTTTCCGCCTGCCGGGTTTTCAGATCATGCAGATCCGCAAGCTCCCGGATCAAAGGCTGTATTTCCTGAAAGCAAACACGAACCTTTTCCCGCAGGGGAATAAGGTTGCCGAACCGGTCAAGAATGAGCAGATGCTGTTGTTCATCCAGAAGTCCCTGATGCGCGTGCTGTCCCGATATGCTGGCCAGATTCTCTGTGAGTGCATTGAGCAGACCGCCTGTGGACAGCCGGTTGTTGATATAAATCCTGTGCCGGTTGTTCCGGGCCACAATCCTGCGAATGATCAGTTCAGAAGAATCCATCCCGTTTTCCGTGAGAATGGCTGCAACTTTGCTGTCTGCCGCAATATCAAAAAGGGCTTCCAGTTCTGCGGTTTCCGCACCTGTGCGCACAAATGCGGATGTGGCACGCGATCCCAGCAGCAGATTGACAGCATTGAGGATAATGGATTTTCCAGCGCCGGTTTCTCCGCTGAGAATGGTGAATCCTTCGGAAAAACAGATGCGCAGATCATCTATGATGGCAAAATTTTTTATGGACAGTTCTCGGAGCATGATGAATTCAGACGGTTTCTCTTGCACAAGGGGGTGAGGGAATTTTCAGACTGCAGGGAAGCAGCACCTGACATTTGCCGCAGACATGGGTGTTTTTTTCCAATCCGGCAAGTTCCGCTGTCTGTGTCAGATTGGACTGGAGCCGCGCCCAGCATTTCTGGCGGTCAATTCCTGCTTCGCTTACAGCTCCGGCCGGACAGCGTTTCACACATGCCAGACATTTGTGCCCTGTTTTGTGCAGGCAGAGTTCGGCTTCCTGCACCAGGGGATGATCTCCGGTATCCGCATCAGTCACCAGACTGCCCAGACGTCCAGCGCATCCCGAAGGCGTGATAAACTGCGCGTTCACACCGAATCTTCCCAGGCCGCAGAGGTATCCGAGATGCTTGTGGGACCAGCGGGCCATCAGGCGGATGGGATCAAAATTGTGTGTCGCGGGTGTCAAAGCTGCCTGAAATCCCTTTTTTTCCAGTTCATCCCGGATATGTTCGCACAGTTTCCCGATAAGCCGGTTGGTGGACTCATAGGCCAGTCCCCAGTTGCGGCAGGGAATATCGCCGGCATGGTTTTCACGGGCCAGTTCTTTGGTAAAGGGAATGAAAAAAACAAGAACGGATTTGGCAGAGGGCAGCAAATCCACAGGCATGAGATGATCCGGAGCGGCAATCTCCCCCAGTCTCTGGAACCGCTCATCTGTAGGGGCCGAGGCCAGCAGCGGCTCCCGCCAGATATTTCTCTCCCCTGTCTTTTCCGGGTATTCACGGACAAATCCGCGAACAGATTCCCGGAGTTGCTGTATATCCGCCATATGTATATCTGCCATAATGAATCTCCGTGCAGAGAAATCTTCTGCCTGCTTATTTTTTTGCTTAAAATCATTTGCAGGGCATAGTCTGATCCCCGGTCCCGAAATCTTCCGAAAGAAAAATCATTTCTTCCGGATTTTCAGAAAAAAGGATATGCTGACTGCTGATTCCTGTCAATTCTTTGATTATTAAAGGGAAAGGAATCCTGACCTGTATAAGGGTTCTGCCGGAAAAAAAGGTTTCCCTTTTCAGAAATGGCAGGAATATCTGTCCGTTATTTTTCATGAATGTATAAGATATTCTGTATAAGAAAGTATTGGCCTCCATCTTTTATGGCTGTATCGTACAATGGACATAAAAGTATTTCAAGAATTTTTCGGTATTTTTCAGAACTCGGCAGAGACAGTTTGTCCCCAGCTTATTGCAGATTTGCTCTCAAACCCTGTTTTTTTATGCAGTTGGGAGTTATGCACCTGAAATTTTTTTGTCTGAAAAATCACAACTGCTTCCTCATGGTCACGGCTCTGATTACGGTTTAAACTGTGTAACAAACCGCCAAACAAAAATTGGCAGTGGGTCAAATCCTTTTGTTTGCCTGCTTAAATTTCCATGCCACTGCCGCATTTTTGCTCTCTGACAGGAGCCGGTATGACACCTGAACCCCAAAAATGATCAAATTCTCTTTTCCGAACGGCAAATCAGTGGCAATATTTCCCAATTACGGGAAATATTTCTTTGTAAATGGGAAATATCAGATTTTTCTTTAAAAATGGAAAATAATATGCTATATTAAAAAGTTGATAATAGCTGTACACAAATCATTTCAGACAGTGTACAGTGAGGCAAAGAGTGAGGATGAATATCCGGCAGATGGGAAATATCTTCCCCATACGGGATGGGATGACCGAACATATATAAAAAAACAGAATAGACCTCTTGCAAAAGTGGGAATTGCTCCATTGATTTTATTGGATAAAAATTGACTTTGGAAAGAGGTCTAATATTGTTTCTATTGCCCGGTATTTCCCCCCACGGGTGGATATAAAATGAAGATATGTCCCATTTATGGATTTTCTGATTCCTCTGAAATCGTACAGAGGTATTAATTTTTTTAATGAAAAAGGTATTTACAGGAGGATTTGATGAAAAAAGGAATTAGGTTGCTGTTGACTGTGGTATTGCTTGTCCCTGGACTGATGCTGACGACTTCGTGCAGCAAAAAGGCCGTGAAGGATGATGCAAGTGCGTATGAAAGAACCAGCCTTGTAAGCCCGCAGCCGGGTGGATCTCAGTCTACTGTGGAGCAGGGACGTGTCGGGGATGATGCTGCGGCACGGAATCTCAACCAGGAGGAACTGTCCGCGCGGGAACGGTTTATGAACGAAGACATTTATTTTGCCTTTGATCAGTCTTCGCTCACTTCTGATGCGCAGGCTATTCTGCAGCAGAAAGCCCAGTGGCTGCAGAGCCGTCCGGACGTGTCTGTAACCATCGAAGGCCACTGTGACGAACGGGGAACCACCGAGTACAATATTGCACTCGGAGATCGGCGGGCCGAAAGCGCCAAGTCTTTTCTGATGAATCTTGGCATTTCCGCTTCCCGGATGAACACGGTCAGCTACGGAGAGGAAAGACCCGCAGATCCCGGTCATAACGAATCTGCCTGGGCAAGGAACCGCCGTGCTCATTTTGTTATCCAGTAATCTGTATAAGTTCTGAAAGAAACAAAAAAAGCGGCACTGTCGCAGAAGACGGTGCCGCTTTTCAGATGTATCATCAAAATTTACGGCATCCCCTGTTTCTCAGTTTGCATTTTTTCTGAAATGAAATTTTCCCATATTTTCTCTGCGGGTTTCAACCTGTCAATTCTGCCCGGCAATTTTGCATACGAAAAAAACAGAGGGCTTTCTGCTGTGCACAGACTTGCAGACAGCTTTTATCCTGAAAGATTAAGGATACCGTATTATTTGTAAAATCCGCTGTATACCGGATTTTTCCGGAGGCAGCAGGAAGGAGTCAGACTGATGAACTATAAGACAGTCAGAAATATTTTCAGAAAAACAGGCCCCGCCATACTGCTGATCATAATGATCAGCATAAACGGATGTGCTTTGCAAAACGATGTGCGGATACTGGAAGATCGGCTCATTGCACTGGAAAGGCGGAATTTGGAACTGCAGCAGAAAACTGCCGAGGCCGAGCGTGAGAAATCCCAGCTCAAATCCCAGATCAAAGGATACGATGAGAAGGAGCAGTCACTGCGCACCCAGTCTGCCGAACTGCAGGCCATGTCCGACAGGCTCCGGGATGAAATCCAGGCTTTAAAGGGAAAACTGGAGGAAACAGATTATCTGCTGAACCAGCGGATCAAAAATCTTGAAAATTCTGAAAAAACAACTGCCGGTCAGTTGGAAAGACTGGAACGGCATCTGAATCTTGAACCGCTCAGAACTGTCGGTCCCGATGGGGAGTCTTCCTACAGCCCCCAGTCTGCGCCCCAGGTTCCTGAAAGTGATAAACCAACTTCATCTGCTCCGGCAGAAGATCCTTCCGCTCTTTCGGAAGAAAAACTCTATAATTACGCAAGGCAGGCTTTTGAAAAAGGGGAATACCAGAAATCGCGGGAAGGATTTCATGCACTGCTCCAGAAATACCCCAAAACCGCGAATGCAGACAGTGTGCTGTTCTGGGTCGGGGAATCCTATTACCGGGAAGGCAGATATGACAGCGCGATCCTGGAATACCAGACTGTCATTGAAAAATATCCAAAGGGAAACAAAATCGCTGATGCTTTGCTGAAACAGGGATTTTCGTTTTTAATGCTTGGGGACAAGGCCAGTGCCAGACTGATCCTGAAGGAGCTGATTGCCAAATATCCGAAAACAGAGCAGGCAAAAGCAGCCCGGAAAAAACTGGACACTTTTTAAACGTCCCGGTACCGCGCAGGGAGATTTTCCATTTTGGACCATACAGACACGCGTTATATTATAGGTATTGATCTCGGAACCACAAATTCGGCTGTATCCTATGTGGATTTGAACACAGAGGGAACAAAACCGTCCTGCATCAGAATCTTTCATATCCCCCAACTGACCGGTGCAGGCGAGTTCTCCCGGCTTCGGGTACTGCCATCATTTTTGTACATTCCCGGAGAATATGATATTCCTGAAAACGCTGTCACCATTCCCTGGGAAAGAGAGGACTGTCATTTTGCAGGTGCGTTTGCACGGGATTACGGTATAAAAGTGCCTGCGCGGCTGGTTTCATCTGCCAAAAGCTGGCTCTGCCATGCCAATGCAGACCGCCGCTCGAAAATTCTTCCCTGGGGTGCCGGAGAGGAAGTGGCAAAAGTTTCCCCTGTTCAGGCCACAGCCGCGTATCTCCGGCATATCCGGAAAGCATGGAACCTCAGCCGGGGTGATGATGCGGAATATTATCTTGAAAATCAGATGGTCACCATTACTGTGCCCGCGTCCTTTGATGAGGTGGCACGGGATTTGACTCTGGAGGCAGCCTCACTGGCCGGGCTGGAAAAAGTCACTTTGCTCGAAGAGCCGCTTGCGGCCTTTTACAGTTGGCTGATCCGTCACGAAGATAACTGGAGTGACTATGTGCAGCCCGGTGAGCTGATTCTGGTCTGTGATGTGGGCGGCGGAACCACAGATTTTACCCTTATCACGCTGCGGGAAGTGGATGGCAGCCCAAGGTTTGAACGGATTGCTGTGGGCGATCATCTGATTCTGGGCGGAGATAATATGGATCTGGCCCTGGCCCGCGGAGCAGAAATGCAGATGTCCCGCAAACAGGAAAAACTGTCTCTGAGCGGAGACCGGTGGAAATCCCTCTGCCATCAGTGCAGGCAGGCCAAGGAGAGCATTCTGGACGGGGAGGCACAAACCCGGAAAATCACCCTTATGGGCAAAGGGAAAAAACTGATAGCCGCCACACTTTCCGCGGAACTGACCCGTGAGGAGGTCGAACACACTGTTCTGGAAGGTTTTTTTCCCATAGTTGAACCCGGTGCAGCGGATCCCGGGGCCAGACGCAGGGGCATAACAGAATTTGGTCTGCCCTATGAACCGGAACCGGCCGTCACCCGTCATCTGGGATGGTTTCTGGAGCGGCACAGGGCAGATGTGCAGAAGATGCTGGGAAGGGAAAATCCTTTTCCGGATCTCATACTGTTTAACGGAGGTTCCCTGAAATCCGCTGTGATACAGGAGCGGATCAGGGAGGCGGTGCGTCACTGGTTTGGGTGCACTGACACAAATCTTCCGCGGGTGCTGGAAAATCCTGAACCGGATCTGGCAGTGGCTCTGGGTTCGGCATATTACGGACTGGTCAAAATCGGACAGGGCGTCCGGGTGGGCAGCGGCAGTCCCCGTTCCTATTATCTTGGATTTGCCATGCCATCGGCAGAGGCCGGGAAAACATACGCGGTCTGTCTGGTGGAACGGGGTCTGGATGAGGGAAGTCATATACAGCTCAAAGACAGGGAATTTGAAGTGCTTGCCAATCAGCCTGTGAGTTTTGATCTCTACAGTTCCAGTTTCAGGTCCGGAGATCGATGCGGAGAACTGGTGGAGGCAAATGATTCCCTTACCATGCTTCCGCCTGTGCAGACCATGGTGCAGTTTGGCAAAAAAATGGATAAAACACAGATACCTGTCCGCATCGAAGCCGATTACACAGAGATGGGTACGCTTTCCATCTGGTGCTGCTCTGCTGTCAGCGATCACCGCTGGCGTCTGCAGTTTCATCTGCGGGGTACTGATTCCCCAGCACAGGTCAGGGATGAGGATATTTTTGATGAATCCGTGGTAAAAGAAATCTGCGGGAAAGTCAGGGAAGCATTCACTGACAGCAGCGATGACCGGAATCTTGATGCTCTGGCAAAGGAAATTTCCGCAGCCATTGACCGGCCCAAAGAAAAATGGCCTCTGGGTCTGATCCGGGCACTGGCAGATGAAATGCTCGATTTGACTGCATCAAGGAATGTAAAAAGCAGCACCGAAAGCAGGTGGCTGAATCTGACAGGTTTCTGCCTGCGCCCAGGATTCGGACATGGATTTGATGAAAACCGAATCCGCAAACTTTGGAAAATATACAAAAACGGCCCATGTCACGCGGCAAATGTGCAGGTGCGTTCCGAGTGGTGGATTATGTGGCGCCGGGTGGCAGGCGGACTCAGTTCCGGACAGCAGCGCCAGTTCATACAGGATCTCAGTCCGCTTCTGCTGCCCAGAAAAGGAATTAAAAGCAAAATTTCCCCGCAGGAGCATATGGAAATATGGATGGCTGTTGCCAATATGGAGCAGCTTCTGGTCAAAGACAAAATCAAATGGGGGCGTCAGCTTCTGTCTGAAATTGAAGAAAAAAAAGGCAGATCCCAGTATCTGTGGTCCCTTTCCCGGCTTGGATCGCGGGATCTTCTGTACGGGCCTGTGGATCGGGTTATTCCGCCGAAAGAGGTGGCACAATGGATTGAAACCCTTCTGTCAAAAGAATGGACAAACCCCAAAGCCCTTGTTCCGGCCATTGCGCAGATGGGCCGCAGAACCGGAGACAGAATGCGGGATATTCCCCAGCCCCTGCGGGAAAGGGTGATTGAAAAAATGTCAGGATATGATTTTGCACAGCCCTGGATCAGAATCGTGTCAGAGATCACGCATATGGAAAAACAGGAGGAGAACGCAGTTTTCGGGGAATCGCTTCCCGCAGGACTGGTGCTGCGTTCATAAGGGAGGAATTTTCCGGGAAAGAATTCAGTGCATTTTTCAGAAAACTGAATAAAGAATGCCTATGCTGATCAAATCACCTTTGAATTATATTGGCGGAAAATACAGAATACTGCCACAATTGCTCAGATTTTTTCCGGAGCATATTGATATCTGCTATGATTTGTTTTCCGGGGGATGCAATGTCGGTGTCAATGTAAATGCCGGCAGAACAGTCTGCAATGACACACAGCGGGAGATCATAAACCTTTTTAAGACATTTCAGAAGACGAAGAAGGATAATATTGTTGACTGTATCCGGGCTGTCATATCTGATTACAGTTTAAGCAACAGTGCAAAATACGGTTATTCCCATTATGGATGTGACAGCAGCAGCGGTCTGGGCAAATACAACAAACCCCAATATGAAAAATTGAGAAGCGATTTCAATAAATGCAGGGAACATCAGGATGATATAAATCATTTCATAATGTTTTACACCCTGATCGTTTTTGCATTCAACAATCAGATAAGATTTAACGCAAACCGGATGTTCAATATGCCGGTTGGCAAAAGAGACTTCAATACCTCCATACACAAAAAACTGACACAGTTCACAGAAAAGATACAAAATACGGATATTGAATTTACAAACCGTGATTTTACAGAATTTGCAGACAGAATTACATGCAGTGATTTTGTTTACTGTGATCCTCCTTATCTGATTACCTGTGCCACTTACAATGAAAACAAACAGTGGACAGAACAAAATGAAAAAGAGCTTTTATGCTTTCTGGACCAGATGAACAGTCGCAATATACGGTTTGCCTTATCAAATTTACTGTATCACAAAAACCGGGTCAATACTTTTCTGAAAGAGTGGAGCAAATCTTATACAATACATGTTATAAACAGCAATTACAGAAATTGCAATTATCAGCTTAAAAACAGGACTGACAAATCAACCTGTGAGGTTCTTGTGACGAATTACTGAACAGCCGGACAGTTGTTCCGGAGGAGCAGGCACTGCGAACCTGCCGTTCACAAACAAATGGAGGGGAAGGATGAAAATTTTTTTTCGAATCAGGGGAATATGCTGTCTGGCAATCACAATGATTGTTTTCGGTGCAACTTTCGGACAGACTGAGGAAACATCGGATTTCTGGTTTCAGAAAGGACTGGATGAGGCGCGCAAAGGCAGATCTGATCAGGCAATAGAGCATTACACAAAGGCCATAGAAATCAATCCGCAGAATTCCGCAGCCTATATCAACCGGGGGCTGGCATGGACACAGAAAAAGGAATATGAAAAAGCCATTGCCGATTATGACAAATCCCTGGAACTCAAACCCGACAATCCGGCCGGTTACAATAACCGGGGGCTGGTATGGACACAGAAAAAGGAATATGAAAAAGCTGTTGCAGATTATACCCGTGCCATTGAACTGGATCCCGGATTTGCACAGGCATGGTTTAACCGGGGAAATGCCTGGGATGAAAAAGGCGAGGATGAAAAAGCCCTTGCCGACTACAGCAAAGCAGTTGAACTGGAAAAGGACTATGCCAGGGCATATTACAACAGGGGCATTATCCTGTTCAGCAAAGGGGATATGGATTCTGCCATAGAGGACTTCACAAAAGTTGTCAAAACTGACAGCGGATTTGCACAGGCCTGGCACAGCCGGGGACTGGCCTGGTTCAAAAAACAGGATTTGGATCGGGCCATAGCTGATTTCACCAAAGCTTTGGAAATTGATCCCAAATATGCCGAAGCCTATTACAACCGGGGCATTGCATGGGCAGACAAAGGGGATTATGACCGTGGCATTGCTGACTATACCAAAGCAATTGAACTGAGTCCCCGCGCGGAATGGATCAAAAAACGGTTCTGATCACAGCAGGAATTGCCTGACCGCCATGATTATTCACCTGAAAACTTTCATAAGTGAAAAAAGGGTATACTGGACGGAACTGGAAAAATTTCTCGACCGGATGGAAACAGATCCGGGATACCGGATGGACATCGGACAGATCCGGCGGTTCCATTTGCTCTACCAGAGAGTTTCGGCTGATCTGGCAAAACTGATGAACTTTTCCTCTGAAGCAGGCATCCGCCGGTATCTGGAATCCCTGGTCTCCCGTGCCTATGGGGAAATTCATGAAACACGGCAAAAAGGCCCCCATTTTTCCCCATTCCTCTGGTTTTTCCATACCTTTCCCCGCACCTTCCGCACCCATATCCGTGCCTTTCTCTTATGCCTGGTGGTTATGCTCACCGGATCTTTGTTTGGCGGATTTGCCATTACTCTTGATCCGGATGCAAAGGAAGTGCTTATGCCTTTTCCGCATCTGCAGGGCAGTCCCTCAGACCGCGTGGCAGCAGAGGAAAATGCAGAGGAGGATCGCATGAAAGGGGCAAAAGCCGGTTTTTCCTCATATCTGATGACCCATAATATCCGAGTGTCTGTTTTTGCAATGGCCCTGGGCATGACATGGGGCTTTGGAACCATTGTGCTGATCTTTTACAATGGCGTAATTCTGGGCGCTGTGTGTGCAGATTATATGGCAGCCGGAGAAAGCCTTTTTCTGCTGGGATGGCTCCTGCCCCACGGCTCAGTGGAAATACCGGCCATTCTGCTGGCCGGACAGGCCGGGCTGGTTCTGGCCGGGGCTTTGATTGGACGCAATATGCCCCTGAACCTGAAAAACCGGCTCCGGAATATATCCGGTGATCTGCTGACACTGATTTGCGGGGTGGGAATCATGCTGATCTGGGCCGGTTTTATTGAAGCATTTTTTTCCCAATATCATGAACCGCTTATTCCCTATGCACTTAAAACCGGATTTGGTCTGGCAGAGTTTTTTCTGCTGCTGTGTTTTTTGGGGAAATGCGGAAGTGCTTCCCCGGAAAAAATATTTCCTGTCTGAACCCGGATTTTCAGGATTAAGGGATTGACCGGGATTGTCCGGATTGGATTGAAAAATCCGGGTAAATCCGGAAATCCTGTGAATCCCGGTTCAGACAGTTTGTCTGGAACTCTGATTCATCTGATTATTGTGATTCATCTGATTACAGGCACAAATAATCAGATGAATCAGATGAATCAGACAAATCACAGTTCAGACAGTTTCAATTTCCTGTCTGAACCCTGATTCACATGATGAAAGGATTTGCAGGATTTTTCTGTGAGATGCGGAGTAAACGGAAATCATGGAAATCCCTTAATCCTGTGAATCCCGGTTCAGACAATGTGTGTCGGATTACGGCCCTGCGGCCTAATCCGACCTACTCCCCCAGCAATTTCATAATTTCCTTTACAGCATTCAACTCTTTTTGTGCCTGCTGATTGTATTTATCTTTTTCTGCAAGTTCTTCGGCAATTGCCAATGCCTTTTCAAGATACTCTTTTTTAGATTGTGAATCCGGTTGTAATATGCCAATTCTCACCAAAGATTTCATCCAATCGCTCTGCGCCTGCGTGTTCGCGGGGTCGGATTCGGCCAGTTTTGCAAGGATTTCATGAGAATCCTGATAGGATTTCAGGGCCGACTGCGTGTCTCCCAACTGCAGGTTCACGTTTCCCAACTTATTGTAACTGACGGACAGATCCCGCTGCGCCTGCGTGTTCGCGGGGTCGGATTCGGCCAGTTTCCGGCGGATTTCCAAATCTGCCTGATAGGATTTCAGGGCCGACTGCGTGTCTTCCAGATTCAGGTTCACGTCTCCCAACTTATTGTAGCTGATGGATAAATCCCTCTGCGCCTGCGTGTTCTTGGGGTCGGATTCGGCCATCTGCTTACTGATTTCCAAGACATTCTTATATGCTTCCAATGCAGCTTGCATATCTCCCAATAAAACTTGTAAATCTCCAATTTTACTTGAACTGATAAAAAAATCCCTCTGCGCCTGCGTGTTCGTAGGGTCGGATTCGGCCAGTTTCCGGCTGATTTCCAAAGAATCCTGATAGGATTTCAGGGCCGACTGCGTGTCTCCCAACTGCAGGTTCACGTTTCCCAACTTATTGTAACTGACGGACAGATCCCGCTGCGCCTGCGTGTTCGCGGGGTCGGATTCGGCCAGTTTTGCAAGGATTTCATGA
>CAZHPS010000111.1:0-16164 GCA_964534335.1 uncultured Desulfobacterales bacterium | reverse complement strand
TACACGGGTTCCGCATCATTTCTTCTGAGCATTTCCAATGTCTGCATGGTTCACCTCACTGAACCGAAACTGCCGGTTTTTTCAAATCTGATTTATTTCAGGATGTTTTCCGCTTCCCTGAACACCATTTCCACTGTCACGGCCTTCATGCACTGATGATGTCCATACGGACATTCCTGTTTCAGGCATGGACTGCACGGAGTTGAAACACGCACCATGCGGGAACCGGAATCTGCCGGGGATGTGGTGCTGTGATCTGTTGGGCCGAAAATGGCTATCTGCGGAATATGCAGGGCTGCGGCCACATGCATAAGTCCCGAATCATTGGTGATGAAAAGACTGCATCTTTCAATCAGACTCATTGCCTCCCCCAGACTGGTCTGACCTGCAATACTCACACATCCATCCCCTGCCATACGGCATATCTCCTGCCCAAGTTTTTCCTCGCCCGGCCCGCCGAACACGATGATCGGCATATCTTTCCGAAACTGCCGGAGCCGTGCGCACAGTTGGGCATAGCGATCCTTTGGCCAGCGTTTGGCAGAACCGTAAGCCGCGCCCGGATTGATTCCGATAATCCCCTTTTCTGCAACGATGCCGTTTCTGCTGAGAATTTCCCCTGCCTGTTTCCGGTCTGTCAACGGAATTTTCAGGTGCATATCCCGGCCAAAGCTGTGAAGATCAGATCCTTCCATGATTCCCAGATAGTAATCAATCTGGTGTCTTTTTTTTATTTCTCTGCTCATGGTCACAGCATGGGTGAGCAGAAATGTCCGGCCATCGGTATTATATCCGATGCGGATGGGAATCCGGGCCAGAAAGGAAATCAGCGCGGCCTCAAATGCGTTCTGCACCAGAAAAGCCATATCAAAATGATATACCCGCAGATCCTTTGCCAGCCGGAGAATGCCGGAAACACCTTTATGCCGTCCTGCTGACTCATATATGAGAATTTTGTCAATGTCCGGGCTGTTTTCAAATACCGGGGCAACCCAGGGTTTTGCCAGGATATATATCTGTGCATGGGGAAAGTTACCTTGCACAGCCCTAATCATGGGTGTACTCATAACCGCATCCCCCACCCAGTTGGCTGCCCGGATCAGGATACTCCGGACTTTTCCGGAATCAATTTTTTTCATCGGTTCTTTGCGCCTTTTTTGCATACTTTACAGTTAAAACACACAAAACCAAAACAGCGGTATTTTTCACTGCTGAATTCCCAATATCTGACAAAAAGTCAGATCCGCTGGCAGGCAGATTTTCTTCTGATTTTTTTCATTTTTGGGAGGACTGTGCAACAGCAGCAGTACACGGGCAATTTAGTTTTTACAGAATATCTGACTGATTAACAAACTGAATTTTTTAAAAAAATTCCGTTTGCAAACCTATAAAATTCATATAGTGCATTGTTTCAATTTAAATTGTGGGAATATTCCGGATGGATAACGGGTTGTCGGATTAAGCCTGCGCTAATCCGACCTGCAATTTTAAGTGAAACAATGCAGTAGTCACACAGACAACATTAGTTCAGTCAGTGCGATTAGTCAATATACTGAAACAATTTTGGTTTACTTCGGCATGTTTTTTGCCTGACATTCTGACGGGGAAAAATCATCCGTTTCCGGCCTGAAAAACCCTTCGGACAGACTGAAAAAGCATATTCCTGCACATACGCAATTTCCGTGCCAAACAAAACCAAAATTGTTTCAGTATAATATCATTTGGCACATTAAAGACAAATTTTCAAACCTGTCAGTTCTGCCTGAAAAAATTTTTAAAAGTCATATGCAGGAATATATTTTAAAAAAACAGATGAAATAAAAGGATTTTTGCGGTAAAATTCTGTCCCCGTGCATCCTCCGGGAAAGCTCCGGTCTGATTTCTTTTATTGTCATTGTCAGGGAATGAAGGTTATATTATAGTATTTTTCTCAACTTTTGTCCTCTGTGCAAAAAACCGCTCCGCTTAATTTTTGCACTCCTTCATCCGGTTTGCAGAGGACAGAAGTTGCTAAAAAAACTATATAAAGTGTTGAGTTTCAGATGCCGGAATCTGTCTGAAAACCGCATCACCTTTGTGAACATTCACGTATCTGCGGCAGTTTTCTGCCGGGAAGTTACAAAATTTTACAGAAAACGGACAAAAAGGCATGAAGAACTCTGTGACAAACCCTCAGGAAGCACGAATTATGGCAGTGGATGACACTCCGGTGAATCTGCACCTGCTCAAGACCCTCCTGTCGGTTCAGGGCTATACAGTGCAATCCGCGCCCAATGGCAAATATGCTTTGAAATATCTGCTGGACAAATCCTGTGATCTGCCGGATCTGATTCTGCTGGATATCCGAATGCCGGAACCGGACGGGTTTGAAGTCTGCAAAAATCTGAAGAATGAGGATCGCACCCGTGACATTCCGGTTATTTTTATCAGTGCGCTCAATGAGACCCTGGACAAGGTCAGGGCATTTTCCCTGGGGGCAGTGGATTATATTACCAAACCCTTTCAGCCTGATGAAGTGCTGTCAAGGATACGCACCCATCTGAGTCTGCGGAGTATGCACAAAAACCTCCGGGAAAAAAATCTGGAGCTGGAAAAGGAAATTGCACAGAGAAAAGAAGTTGAAGATGCCCTTCGCATCCAGTCCCATGAACTCAGGGAAAGTGTCCGGGAGCGGGATCATCTGATTTCTGAACTGAAAAATGCGATTGCACAGATAAAAACCCTTAAAGGTCTTCTTCCCATCTGCGCGGGGTGCAAAAAAATCCGCAATGATCATGGCTACTGGGAGCAGATTGAAGTGTATATCAGGGAACATGCGGACGTCAGTTTCACACACGGCATCTGTCCGGACTGCAAACTGCGGCTTTATCCGCCCATTGAATATCCGGAACTGTACAGGAATTAGTATGGTTACTGGGTTACTGGTTTCCGGGTAACAGGATTCAGGAGAATACCAGTAACTATCCACCAGTGTCCAGTGCCCGGAACACGGGAGAACATGAATGAACGGTATTTCCACAAATTCGCCTGAATCAACAGTTCTGATAGTGGATGATACTCCTGCCAACCTGCATCTGCTGGGAACAATCCTCAAAGGTCAGGGATATGCAGTGAAATCCGCTCCGGACGGTGCATTTGCGCTCAGTTATGCCAGACTCAAACCTCCGGATCTGATTCTGCTGGATATCCGTATGCCGGAGATGAACGGTTATCAGATCTGCGAAGCACTGAAATCAGATGAGCGCACCCGTGCAGTGCCCGTGATTTTTGTCAGTGCTTTGCAGGATACCCTTGATAAAGTCAGGGCTTTTTCCGCAGGCGGCGTGGATTTCATCACCAAACCATTTCACCGGGAGGAGGTGCTGGCCCGTGTCAGCATACATCTGCGTCTGCGCAATATGCAAAAAGAAATTGAAAACCGTAATTTCCTTCTCTGCCGGGAAATTGCCGAACGGCAGAGGACAGAGGAGTCCCTTAGGGAAAGCAGTGCGCATCTGAAGGCCATTATGGATGTACTGCCGGACAAACTTTTTGTTCTGGATGAGGAAGGCAGGTATATGGAAATTATGACACCGGATGAAACCTTTCTGTATGCTTCGTCCGGAGAACTGAAAGGCCGTATGCTGCATGATATTCTGCCCTTAAATACAGCAGATCCTGTTTTGGAAAGTGTCAGGAAAAGCATTTCCGGAAAAACAGTTCAGATCATTGAATATTCCCTGCGGACTCCCGGAGGGGAGCAATGGTTCGAGGGCCGGCTGAATCCCCTGGGAATCCGGATTGGCGGAAAAGACTGCGTTGTAATGGTTGCTCGCGATATTACCGGACGCCGGGAAGCAGAAGAAAAAATACGGCAGGCAAAGGAAAGCGCGGAAGCCGCAAACCGGGCCAAAAGCGAGTTTCTTGCCAGAATGAGTCATGAAATCCGGACGCCCATGAATGCTATTATCGGCATGAGCCATCTGGCCCTGCAGACCCAACTGAATCCCAGACAGCATGAGTATCTGGCCAAAATCCATCAGTCCGCGCATTCCCTGCTCGGTCTGCTCAATGACATTCTTGATTTTTCCAGGATTGAGGCCGGAAAACTGAAAATGGAAACCGGGGATTTTGATCTCATTGCTGTGTGGAAAGAAGTCTCGGATCTTCTGGGAATGAGAGCGGAAGAAAAAGGAATTGGCCTGATTTTCCGCATGGAAAAAAATGTGCCGCGTTATCTCAAAGGTGATTCCATGCGTATGAGCCAGGTACTTATCAATCTGATCAACAATGCCCTTAAGTTTACGGAAAAAGGGGAAATCAGTGTGGAAGTGGAACAGACGGAGTGTATGCCCGGTGATCGTGTGAAACTCGGTTTTTCTGTCCGGGATACCGGTATCGGCATTGCACCGGAACATATACCCCGCCTGTTTCAGTCCTTCAGCCAGGCAGACGGGTCAGCTACCCGGAAATTCGGGGGAAGCGGTCTGGGACTGGCCATCTGCAAACGTATAGTCGAGATGATGGGCGGAGACATCCGGGTGGAAAGTGAACCCGGAAAGGGGAGTGTTTTTTCATTTTCTGCTGTATTCGGACTGCAGGACAGCGAAAACAGGGAGCCTCTGTACTGTGTGCTGCCGGAACATCCCCAAATCAGAAAAAATATCCGCAATGCCAAAGTGCTGCTGGTGGAAGACAATGACATCAACCGGCAGGTGGCCTGCGAACTTCTGTCACATGCGGGGCTGCATGTGGAAACGGCAAATAACGGAAAAGAAGCTGTGGAGGCCGTATCCAAATCCCATTACGAGGCCATATTCATGGATATCCAGATGCCGGTAATGGACGGATATGAGGCAGCAGGGGAAATCCGGAAATGGGAAAGGGGGGCTGGGGATTCGGGGCTGGGGACTGGGGGCAGGAGACCGGGTTCCATGAATCCGGTGACTGGTTCTTCCGGCAAGCCGGAAGGCGGAAATCTGAAACCTGAAACAGTGAAATCCGATATTATATTAAGAGATTCCAATATCAGCCATACAGCCATACCCAATACTCCAGCCCCCAGTCCCCAGTCCCCAGCCCCCAGAATCCCCATAATTGCCATGACCGCGCACGCTATGTCCGGCGAAAGGGAAAGATGCCGTGAGGCCGGAATGGATGATTATATCAGCAAACCCATTGATCCGAACCAGTTGTATTTTATGGTGAGGAAATGGATCGGAACCGCTGTGCAGAGAAAAGATGGCGCATCCGCATCAGCGGAAAACACGGACTGCCTTGTCCAGACAAGCAATGATCCGATGGAACCGGAAATTTCCTTTCCCGATCTTCCGGGTATAGATTTCCGTGCAGGGCTGGAAAGAGTGGCCGGAAACCGGAAACTTTTTCAGAAAATTCTGGAAGATTTTTACAGCGATTACGCGGATACTCCCGCTCTTCTCGGCCAGGCCCTGCACAGCAGGGATATGGAATATATCCGGCGGACAGCCCATACCCTGAAAAGTGTGGCCGGTCATATGGGCGCAATGGAACTGCACAGGGCCGCGTTCAGACTGGAGGATGAAATCCGGAAGAATACAGGCAGTGATGCGGAAAAACTGCTGGAGCATTTTGAAAATGCTCTGCATCAGGTGCTGCAGTCCATCAATATGCTCAGGCAGATGTGCAGTTGCAGAAAAAATCCAGCAAGTCCGCAGATCAGGGGAAAATCTGCCGTACATTCTGAAATCGGTTCTGTGCTGAAAAAACTGTTCCGTCTTCTGGAAGACGGAGATTCTGAATCCGCTGAATGTGCACAGGAACTGAAAATGCTTCTGAAAGATTCGGATCCGGAAAATCTTGCTGATCTGCTTGAAAAACAGATTCAGAATTTTGATTTTGACGCTGCCGGAAAAACTTTGGAATCGATCAGAGATTCTCTGCATATGAACACTGAATCCCTGACACCTGACACCGAACCTCTGACAACGGACTGATCTGTGAGGATTATGAAATTTATTGTCACAGCCATTTTTTGCATATGCACCTTCTGCACGGTGTACGCAGATGAAGGAAAAATGCTGACCTTCACTGCGGAAGAAATTGCATGGATTGCAGCACATCCTGTCATCCGGGTGGGTTTTCCCGAAGGCTTTCCACCGGGAGCATTCCGGGATGAGGAGGGAAAACCCGCGGGAGTGCTGGTTGATTATATCCAGATAGTGAGTGAACGGAGCGGCCTCCGTATGGAAGCGGTTTTTCTTTCCTGGCCGGATCTCATTGCGTATGCAAAGGACAGGCGGATTGATATATTTATAGGAAATGAAACAGCCGAACGCACTGCTTTTATGCACTTTTCCCGGCCTGTCCTGTCAATTCCCACAGCAATTGTCAACCGGAGCGAAGCACCTTTCATTATGGGACTGAAAGCACTCAAAGGCAGGGAAGTGGCTGTTGTCAGGGATACGATCACCTGGAATCAGCTGCACCGGGATTATCCGGAAATACATATGATTCCGGTAAATCTGCCTCTGGAGGGGCTGGAATGCGTATCTTCCGGAAAAACCGAGGCATATGTCGGTTATCTGTCCGTGTCCGGATTTCTGATTCAAAAGCACAAATTATCCAATCTCAAGGTCGCTGCCCTGACTGGATATCCGGAGGTGCAGATAAGTTTTGCCGTGCGGAAGGACTGGCCTGAACTCTCCGGAATCATTGACAGGGTACTGGCTTCCATCAGTCCGGAGGATCAGTCTGCGATCATGGAAAAATGGCTCCGCATTCCCTATGATTACAGAGTCAACTGGAGTAATATCGGTCAATGGGTGCTGATTATCGGCGTTATCTGCATCATCATTCTGGCAATGGCACTGGTCTGGAACCGCCGTCTGACAAAGGAAATCAGTGAACGCAGGCAGGTTGAGAAAGCCCTGCATGAACAGTCCCGGCGTCTCAATGAAAGAGTAAAGGAACTCAACTGCCTGTATGGAATTTCCAGTCTGGTGGCAGGTGCGGGTTTGGACCCTGCCCTTACATGGGAAAAAATTCTCAGGGGAATTGTGGCACAGATTCCCCCGGCCTGTCATGATCCGGAAATCACAGGCGCACGGATTGTGCTGGAGGGAATGGAAGTGTGCACCGCCAATTTTTCAGAAAATTTCCGGACGTTGCAGCAGATTGTTCCTGTCCACGGCATATCTGCCGGAGTGCTTGCGGTCTGTCATTTGGATGAAAACGGAGAAAATGACAAATCACCGTTTTATCCGGAGGAGCATCATCTGATCAATGCCATTGCCGAGCTTCTGGGCAGAATTGCAAGGCAGATCCGTTCGGAAAAAAAAGAGGAAAGACGCCAGCGCTACGAAACCGGCATATCGGTCTGTTCCCGTACCCTGCTGGTAAACGGCCCTATGGAGGAAATCCTGGGCACAGCCATCCGGCATCTTCTGCACGCAGCAAAGGTTCACCGGGTTTATATCTTTGAAAATTTTGAAAATCCAGAGGACGGGCTTTGTATGCGGCAAATCTGTGAAATATGCGCGGGCGGAATAAACCCGGAAATCAGCAACCCCCTTCTGCAGCATCTGCCATACAGCAATCTGGGTTTTCTCCGGACAAAACTGATGCGCGGAGAATATTACAGCGGCATTGTTGCACACCTTCCTTTGGCTGAAAAAGAGATACTGGAAGCCCAGGGAATTGTTTCCATTCTGATTCTGCCTGTTTTTGTGAGGGAAAAATGGTACGGGTTCATCGGTTTTGATGACTGCGTCCATGCACGGGAATGGGCAGAAGAGGAAATCCGTATGCTGCAGACCGCCTCAGATATGCTGGGCACATTTGTCTGCCGGAAACAGACCGAGGAGGAACTCAAAAACGCAAAAGCCGGGGCTGAAGCGGCCAGCCGTGCCAAAAGTGAATTTCTGGCCCGGATGAGCCACGAAATCCGCACTCCCATGAATGCGGTCATGGGACTGACCCATCTGGCCCTGCAGACAGAACTGACCGCACGGCAGCATGATTATCTGAGCAAGATCAAATCCTCCTCGGACGCGCTGCTTGGCATTATCAATGACATCCTTGATTTTTCCAAAATTGAGGCCGGAAAGATGGAAATGGAGGAGGCTGAGTTCAATCTGGATGAAGTGCTTGACAGTCTTTCGGATCTGGTTCGCCTTAAAGCAGAGGAAAAGGGCATTGAAATGATCTTTTCCCTCGCGGATGATGTACCGCGTTTTCTCATCGGAGATCCGCTGCGGCTGGGACAGATTCTGCTGAACCTGACCAGCAACTCGCTGAAATTCACGGAAAGAGGGGAAATCTCTGTCAGAGCTGAAATGGCAGAAAATCAGATTCCGGTTTATGACCGGGTGAAGATCCGCTTTTCCGTGCGGGACACCGGAGTGGGAATCAGCCCGGAAAAACTGTCAGAGCTTTTCAATCCCTTTACCCAGGCAGACGGATCTGTTACCCGGAAATTCGGGGGAACCGGACTGGGACTGGCCATCTGCAAACGTCTGTCTGAAATGATGGGAGGGGAGATCCATGCGGAAAGTGAGGCAGGACAGGGAAGCACCTTTACCTTTACAGCCGAATTCGGAAGACAGAAAAAAATTCGGAAAAAACATTTTCTTCCGCCTCCGGAACTCACGGGAATACGGGTGCTGGTGGCTGATGACAACAGCGGTTCCCGTGATATTCTGGAAAAAACCCTTTCCTCTTTTTCCTTTGAAGTGGTTTCCGTTGAATCCGGGGATCGTGCGCTGGCCGTGATGAAAGAAAACAGGAATCATCCCTTCCGTCTTGTATTTCTGGACTGGAACATGCCCAATACAGACGGCATTGAAACAGCTAAACAGATAAAAAAGCGGTTTTCCCCGGATCATATACCCAAAATCATCCTGGTGACAGGATACGGGGAAAAAGTGATGGAGCAGACCCATGGACACCTGCTGGATGCGGTTTTGGTGAAACCTGTGAGCCGCAGTGTGATTTTCCAGACCATTCTGGAGGTAATGGGACAGAAAAAGGTTGAAAAGTATCCGGTGAAAAAAGAAAAGAAGGACAGTGTTCAGAGAGAGCATATCCGGGGCGCGCGGGTGCTGCTGGTGGAAGACAACAGGATCAACCAGCAGGTGGCGGCTGAACTGCTTCAGTCCGAGGGAATCCTTGTCACTGTGGCGAACAATGGGAAAGAGGCACTGCAGTGGGTGCAGAAATCCTGTTTTGACCTGATATTCATGGACATTCAGATGCCGGAAATGGATGGTTACGAAGCAACAGGGGAAATACGGAAATGGGAACTGGGGCTGGGGACTGGGGGACAGGGGGCTGGGGATTTGGGGCTGGGGAATGGAAATCTGAAACCTGAAACTCCGGAACCTGTATCTGCGTTACCAGCACCCAGAACCCCTATCATAGCGATGACCGCCCATGCTATGATCGGTGAGCGGGAAAAATGTATGGCATGCGGCATGGATGATTTTGTCAGCAAACCCATTGATCCGGATGCTCTCATTTCTGCACTGGCCCGGTGGATTCGTCATGACAGATATGGGCACAGTGAACATTCTGAGAAAAACAGCAGCGGGGAAGAGAATATCTGTGCTATCGGGAATGAATTTTCACAAATAATTGGAATTGATATTAAAACAGGACTGAAACGGGTGGCAGGAAACCGGAATCTCTTCCGGAATCTGCTTGTTCAGTTTTATACGGATTATCAGTATGCAGGTGCGGAAATCAGAACCATGCTGGATCAGGGAAATGCAGAGGGCGTCCGCATACTGGCACATACCATCAAAGGGGTGGCCGGAAATATGGGCGCGCAGGATCTGTTTCTGAGAGCAGGAGAGCTGGAATGCGCCATACGGAAGGATCAGAGCAGAGAATATTCTCTGCTTGGGGAAAAACTGGAAAATGAACTGGGGCGGATACTGCTTTCCATAAAAACAATGGGAGGTATACAATGTCCTGAAACTTTGGAACACAGTTCATGCGGAGATCAGTTCGGAACTGATGTGCCAGGGCTGATCCTGATGCTGAATCAACTGAGGAAACTGCTGCAGGAAGGGGACGCAGAAGTGCTGGAAAAAACTGAATCTGTAAAGGCATATCTGAAAAAATACGGTTTGGCGGTACCCGGAGAGCAGCTTGGGGAGCAGATTTACAATTATGAATTCGGGCAGGCACAGGAAACTTTGGAAAAAATTCTGGAGACAGTGAAAAACAGGGGGTGATTTTCTGGATAAAAAAACACGCATTACCGACCATATGATGTTCATTGGATTTGGGCTGGCTATGTTTTACTGGCTGTGCGAGTCTTTTCTGGGTATTTTTTTATCCAACAAAGCCAATATGACAGAGCTGCTTTTTGGCACAAAACTGGATGATATCTGGACCCGAATTGTGGTGCTGTGCCTTTTTGTGATTTTCGGTTCCCATGCACAGTACACCATAGACAACCGCAGAAAAGCGGAAAATGCCCTGCGGGAAAGTGAGGAAAGATACCGCACTCTGGTGGAAAATATTCCCATTGGAATCTGCCGGATGGAGCCTGACTGCAATGGGATGTTTTTAATGGCAAATCCGGCATTTGCAAAAATGTTTGCCTATGAATCCGAAGCAATGCTCCGCAGTATTTCCATGCAGGAGATCTGGCAGAATCCCGAAGACTGCCGTTTTTTTTCGGAAAATATGATGAAACACGGCAGTTTTTATCAGAATGAAATTCAACTGAAAAAGAAAGACGGCACTCTTATGTGGAGTTCTGTCACAGCCCGGCTGGTATATCCTGAGGGGCCGGAAAAAGCAGCCTGCTTTGACTGTACATTTGAGGATATTGATGAGCGCAAAAAGGCAGCGGAAAGAATGCAGAAGGAGGCTGAAACCCGGAGACGTTTTCAGAAAATGCTTTCCCCGAATCTTGCGGATTTGGTGGCTTCCGGCAAACTGAAAGTGGAAAAGGGGGGCGAAAACCGGGTGGCAACGGTATTGTTTGCTGATATTCGGGGCTTTACCACCATGAGCGAAACCACGCAGGCTTCTGAGATTCTCCGGATGCTCAATGAATATTTTGAACTGATGGTGGATATTGTGTTCCGTTATGAAGGAACAGTGGACAAATTTATCGGGGATGCCATCATGGTTATCTGGGGCGCACCTGTCCGGCATGAGGATGATCCTATCCGGGCTGTGAGGGCAGCGCTTGATATGCGGGAGATGCTCACCTGTTTTAACCGGGAAAGGAAAACCAAAGGCAGACAGGCCATTCAGGTTGGTATGGGTATCAATACCGGCAAACTGGTGGCCGGGTATATCGGCTCGACCCATACCATGAGTTATTCGGTGATCGGGGATACAGTAAATACAGCAGCCAGGCTTTGTGCAGCGGCAGGGGCGGGCCAGATTCTCATCTCTGAAAGCACTTACAGCCGTGTGCGGGATATTTTCACTGTCACCCGGCTTGAACCCATTGTGGCAAAAGGGAAACTCCATCCTGTAAATGTGTTTAATGTGGTGGGGGAACCGGGGGTGAGGGAATAATGAATGGTGAATGGTGAATGGTGAAAAATGCGAATTAATACCGATTCGCCATTGACTTGATACTATTCCAGGCTGATCCGGAGGAGTGCAAAAATTAAGCGGAGCGGTTTTTTGGCAATGGGTCAAATCCGCTGATCTGTCTGCTGACGTTGAACTGAAAAAATCCGAAAGGATTGACATTATTATAGAAAAAGCTAAAAAACAAATCAGAATCCCGGAAGGGATGACATTATCAACTGATTTGACCCACTACCGTTTTTTGCTCACCCGGAACTGCGGAAAAACTGCAATATTGTATAAAATCAATGGCGAATTGGTATAAGAGTCAGATTCCGGTAAGATTTGACAACTTTTTGAAAGTTGCCAAATCCTGTCAAATCTTGTATGTATTTTTTTTCAACAGCACAAAATCGTGGGCAGGGCTTCAGGCATTGAGCTTGCCGAAATACACTTTTGCCCACCCCTGTATGCTGCTGAAAAAAAGGAGAAGGCTTTAAACAGCAGGAATGCCAAACTGAAAGTTTGGCACTTCAAACAACTCATCAACTTATTGTGAAAAGGAGAAAGCCATGTACGAGTATCTGAAAAGTCTGAAAAAAAATGTTTGTCTGTATGTTCTTGTTTTTTGTCTGTGTGTTCCCCCTGTCTGCTTTGCCGCAGGTGCGGAATGCCTTGACAACACCCTTCGGATCAGATGTGCAGAATATATGGGGCATAGATATGCCTTTGATCTGAACTATCATTCTGATGATTCCGAAAACATTAACTGGAAACTTGATCTTGCCTCTTTCAGGGAAGTTGCCGGATGTGTAAAGACCGGAGATGATCTGAAACTGGCTGTTTCCTGTGCGCAGTATGATGGGCATTTTTATGCTTTTGATCTGTATTTTTACCCCAATCCCAATGATCCGGGCGGTGCATACTGGAAGATGGATATTTCCTCTTTCAGAGAAACCGGGATCGGTTCGGACGGATGTATGCAGGTAAAAAACGATGTGAAACTGAATTTTTCCTGCGTGGAATATGCAGGGCATTATTATGCTTTTGATCTGTCATATTATCCCAATCCCCATGATAATGAAGGGCTGTATTGGAAGCTTGATCTCAATTCTTTTGCAGAGATCAGCAGTCCCGGATGTGTGCAGGTGGGGGAGGATCTCCGTATGGATGTCTCCTGTGAGACCAATACAGGAGATGCGTACACTTATTATCTCAATTTTTTTGCAAATCCGAATGATCCTACCGGAGTTTACTGGCAGTCGCTTGTTCCGGGTGTGGGTGTGACAATGCAGGTGACATATTCGGTTCCGCCCATTCAGGGACTTCCCACAACTTTGGGTGATGATGATAATCTTCTGCGTTTCAATTTCGGGAATACGCCGCTGGCAGGTGAGCCGGGCAAACCGGTGCTGCCGGTTATTGTCTCTTCAATCCTGCTGCCAAGCGGTTATGCACTGGATCATGTGGAAATTGTGCAGGGTGAAAATAAGAATCTGCCCGGTATTTATACAATTGAATACGGACAGATGCAGTATCCGCTTATGCCCGGTGTTGTCCCCACACTTACAGCCAAAGATGTGACTGTCTATTCTTCTGACAGTCCGTATCCGGGAAAAATGTACGATCTGGTCGGCATACAGAAACTGCGCGGTGTTTCCATTGTAAATGTCAATCTGCATCCGGTTCAGTACAGACCTCTGAGCGGAAAAGTGGCATATTACAAAGATATGACGGTGAAGATTGTCACCAAACCATTGCAGAACAGAAGAAGCAGCGGAGATGAGGATATCCGTTACAGATCTTCGGATATACAGGCCATAGCAAAAAGAGTTGACAATCCTGAAGTTCTCAGCACTTATACAGAAGAAATACCCGGAATACAGAGACGGACAGGCAGTTTATGCAATCCTGCGGACAGTTTTCAGTATGTGCTGGTCACAAGCAATGCCATCAAAAATGCAGGTACAAGTCCCAATGTCAATGACCTGATTGCCCAGCGTCAGTCACAGGGAATGTCTGCCAAAATTGTCACGATTGAGGATATTTATGCAAACTATTCCGGCACGGATCAGGCGGAACAGTTGCGGAATTTTATCAAAGATGCGTACAACAACTGGGAAACCGATTTTCTGCTGCTGGGCGGGGATACCAACATCATTCCCATGCGCAAACTCTGGTGTCAGGCTTACAGTGGAGGAGATGAGGATCATATTCCAAGTGATCTGTATTATCAGTGCCTTGACGGAAGCTACAATTCAGACGGAGATGACAGATGGGGTGAGCCGACTGACGGAGAAAACGGCGGCGATGTTGATCTGTATGCGGAAATTTATATAGGCCGTGCCTCTGCGGAAAATGCAGATGAAATGGCAAATTTTTTGCATAAAACGCTGACCTATGAAAACAGCACTTCCGCTTATAAGAAAAAAATACTGATGCTGGGAGAACATCTCGGATTCGGCGGTATATCCGAATATGCAAAAGACAATATGGAAGAAATCAGAAAAGGAAGTTCCAATCATGGTTATACAACCACCGGATTTGCAAGCGATTCTTCATTTTCTGTGGATGGCCTGTACCAGAAGGATACCGATTGGGGAAAAAGTGATATAATCAGCAGGATCAATTTAAACCAGTACAGTGTCATCAATCATCTGGGACATGCCGGTTTCAATTATGTCATGCAGATGGCGAACTGGGATACGGATTCTCTGAGCAATGCAAGCCCGTTGTTTGCCTATTCTCAGGGCTGTATTCCGGGCAATTTTGAGGAAGACTGCATTGCGGAACATCTGACCACATCCCGCAGAAACGGCATGTTTGCAGTGGTTTTCAACTCCCGCAGCGGATTTGGAACACTGGATTCCACAGACGGAGCAAGTCAGAGATACAACCGTGAATTCTGGGATGCCTATTTCAACGAAGGGCAGATATATCTGGGCAGTATGAATGCAAAAAGCCATGAAGACAATGCCTGGCGGATTCATCAGAGTTGTATGCGCTGGTGTTATTATCAAACAAATCTGCTGGGAGATCCGGCTGTCCGTTTCGCAGTTACTGCTTCCCCCAAACAGCCGCCTGTGGCAGAGGCAGGAAATGAACAGACTGCTGATGTTGGCAATATTGTAAATCTGAACGGTTCCGGTTCTTCAGATCCGGACGGCAGTATTGTTTCCTGGTTCTGGGAACAGACAGAAGGTGTGAGTGTAACACTTACAAATGCAAATACGGTTCAGCCCTATTTTACTGCCCCGGATTTGGGAACAGAAGGCGGTTATCTGATATTCCAGCTTACCGTTACAGACAATGACGGTATGAAAGCTACTGATACCTGCAAAGTGAATATAAACGGAAAACCGGATTTGCCTGTCAGTTTTCCCGATGCCAATCTTGAGGCAGTCATAAGGGAAGCCATTGGAAAGCCGAACGGAACCATTATGCAGTCTGATTTGGACGGCATGATAGCCATCGATGCCAGAAGCAGGGGAATCAGCAATATTGAAGGGATTCAGTACTGTACAGACCTGACATGGATTCGTCTTGAATCCAACCAGATCAGTAATATAAGTCCGTTGGCAGGGCTGACAAACCTGACAACCCTTACCCTGGGTGAAAACCGGATAACTGATGTCAGTGCATTATCAGGCATGAAAAACATGACATATCTTGGTATGAATAACAATCAGATCAGTGATATAAGCGCATTGTCAAATCTGACAAATATGACTGTTCTTGGTCTTGTGTCTAATCAGATCAGCAATATAAGTGTATTGTCAAACATGACAAAGATGACAGCCCTTTATCTTGAATCAAATCAGATCACTGATATAAGTGCATTGTCCAGAATGACAAAGCTGACCGATTTTCGTATTAATAATAATCAGATCAGCAATATAAGTGCGTTGTCTGGTTTGACAGATATTGATACTCTTCTGCTTCATGAGAACAGGATCAGCGATATAAGCGCATTATCAGGTATGAAAAACATAACATTCCTTAATCTTAATTCCAATCAGATCAGCGATATAAGCGCATTGTCAAATCTGACAAATCTGACTGTTCTTGCTCTTGTATCTAATCAGATCAGCAATATAAGCGTATTGTCAAACATGACAAAGATGACAGCCCTTTATCTTGAATCAAATCAGATCACTGATATAAGTGCATTGTCCAGAATGACAAATCTGACCGATTTTCGTATTAATAATAATCAGATCAGTAATATAAGCGCATTGTCTGGTATGAAAGATATTGATACGCTTCTGCTTCATGAAAATCAGATCAGCAATATAAGCGCATTGTCAGGCATGAAAAGCATGACATATCTTAATATTTCTGACAATCAGATTAATGATATAAGTGCATTGTCAGCACTGACAAATATGAATCATCTTTATCTTTATCATAATCAGATCAGCGAAATATCTCCCCTTGTCAGCAACAGTGGACTCAGCACCGGAGATGATGTTGGGCTTTCAGGCAATCCGCTGAATGCAACTTCCTGCACCCAGCATATCCCCACATTGCAAAGCAGGGGCGTAACGGTTTATCATAGCTGTCCGTAAAAACTGTCTGAACCGCAGATTTACGCAGATGAAAGGATTCCGCAGATACGAATCCGGTAAACGCATAAAAAATCTGCGGAATCCGGCAATCTGTGTT
>CAZHPS010000110.1:0-16169 GCA_964534335.1 uncultured Desulfobacterales bacterium | reverse complement strand
AGCGGTTAATAGCCATCATGCGGCCCGCAGTGGTGAAAAACGGCCCGTTTTCCCCCGCGTCATCTTTATGCTCTGATGTATGCGCAGGTTCAGAACCCAGACCTGCGGCATGGGTCTGAATATCCCTGACAGTATGGGGAACCGCAAAACCGTTGGGAAAGAGATTCACACCGCTTTCCTTCAGTTGGACTGTTTTCTCTCTTCTTTTTTCAATCAGATCGCTTTTTTCTTCCATATGTATTCATACCTGTCATAATAATTTTGGAATGCGCGGGAACCCGTGCATTAAAAGTTAAGGGAAGTAAAAATTCTTAAAATACAATTGGTTTCATGTGTCAGAATAAGGCATGGCTGACGGAAACAGACAGTTCCTGAAACCTGAACACTGAAACAGCGGAACCGGTACATCAGCAATTTTCAAATTGCTAAGTTGCCAATGTTATGGTATTTACACGCAGGTGTCAAGGTTAAGTTCAGACGGATCAGAAAATCACAGCCGGAGAGCCATGCATATTCCGTCATTTTCCGGAGAGTGAAAAGGGAGAAAGGTGAACAGATTGACTGACTGCCAGTCCGGATCTGCTGCAATGGCCCGGTTAAAATTCTCCGCATCTCTGAATCCGGTATTGTCAGCTATAAGAAGACCTCCGTTTTTCAGGCATTTTCTGCAAAGAGGCAGGGCAGGAAAATAGAATTCCTTGTCAATATCCATGAAAATCATGTCAAACTGCATATCTGTGTTTTTCATCATTTCCAGAGCATCTCCTTCCCGGACATCTGCAAAATCAGACAAACCGGCTTTGTGCAGATTGGTGCGTGCCCGTGCCGCCAGTTCCGGGCTGAATTCCGCTGTCACCAGATGCCCGCTGTTTTCCCGGCAGGCTCTGGCAATCCATATGGATGAATACGCGGTGGCCGTGCCAATCTCCAGAACTTTTTTTGCCCTGCTTACTCTGACCAGAAGAGAAAGCAACTGCCCGACCACAGGCCCGACAATGGGAATTTCCTCCCGGTATGCCTCTTCCTCCAGTTCCAGCAGCAGAGCATCTCTTGGCGGAACCAACTGCCGGAAATATCTCTGTGGCTCCTCAATCATAGGACTTGCCATGTCATTTTCCTTTCTCTGTTTTCGCAGATCAGAAAACAGACGTCATGCCGGATCGCTTTCCGAAATATGTTTTTTCAGCCGCGAAACACACAAAAGGAAAGAAAAAACAGGAATTGGAAGCAGATCAGCATGATCGTGTTTTGAATCCGGCCTGTTGCCGGAATCCGGATCTGCAGGAGACAAATGCTGAATTCCCTGCATTCTGTGTATCTGAATCATCAGATTTTTCTCAGGATTCAAGACAGATTTCAATGGTGAAATTTTCATCACTTATTTTGGAAAATTCCCCTTTTTCTATGATGAAATCCACAGCGACAATAGGATAGCTGCTGATATGCTTGATGGTGTGGTTTTTGCCGGATATGACAGTCGGGATGGCTGCATCCAGTGAAACCCCGATCTGTTCGAGTTCCTGTCTGGCCTGGCCGGAGATCATATTCGTGATTTCCCCCACCGCATCCCGGATTTCATCGTTTACCTTTGTCATCTCCTCACCAAACATATTGGAGACAATGCCCAGAATCATTTCTTCCGGGAAACTGACCGAAAGGGAGCCGTTGTGATCCCCTGTCATGCCAATAACTCCCGACACATCCCCGTTTGCGGTTTCCTTTTTTTTCAGATAGGGATCTGATGAGTTGGCGTCAGTAAAAGCCATTGTTTTCAGCACGTTAAGCGTTGCATTGATAAACGGGCCGACCAGCCTGATATCTATTTTGTCCTGTACATTCATTTTCCCCTCCTCTTTATCTGCATCCCGGCGGCTCCGGATTCCGGCAGGATGTATAAAAAAATCCGATTATTATTCTCTCCATACCCTTTTGGTGGAACAGACCTGTCACCGGGTTTTTCACGGGCTGATCCGGATACCGTTTATCCTGGGGATTTTCCAAAAAATAAAATACCCGTTTTTTCAGCATGGTGTCGGGTTACGCTTCGCCAACCCGGCCTGCTTTGGGTAAATTATTTTGTTTGAATTCCCTTATGCCCGGACAAATATATGAAATCTGAAAAATATTTCAGCAGAAAATCCTGTACCCTGTGTTTTGAATCCGCAGCAAAAACACAGACACAAAGTCTCTCAAATGTCAATGCGCAACTGTTTCTCAGATTTCATATTAAGTGGGTGTTCGTATATTTTCGGGTATAAATTTTGTAAAACACATCTGTTTTCCTGAAAACCCCTGTTTTTTATACCCGAAAACTTTCGTTCAGATGCTTATGGGGCTGAACAATGTCTGCCTGAATACCGGTTAAAATACTTTTCTGCCCTTTCTGTCAAGTCTTTACAGCAGGCACGATAAAAAAAATCACAGCACCTCTCCAAAGCAGCCTGAGTGGGGTTCCATAAATTTATGGTATAAATATTTCAGAAAACCGGGGTGTTAGGAAAAATCAGGTTTTTTTATACCGAAAATATTTCGTTTGCCTGCTTAGGTGATTTCCAGAAAAGAATATCCCACAAAGTAGCATAAGCTTCCAGCCTGTGCCTGAACTGAAATGGTATATTTATTTTCAGAAATCACCTTAATCCTCTCCCCCCCCATCATCCTGGAGGATAAGGGAAAGTTTTTTTCCCAGATCCTTGGCAGTAAAGGGTTTTACAATGAAACCCGTAACTCCGGCTTTGGTGGCTTCGATCACATTTTCCTTTTTCCCCTCAGCCGTTACCATGACAAAGGGAAGATGCGCAAGCCGTTTATCGGCCCTTACTTTTTTCAGCAGGGCAATCCCTGTCATGTTGGGCATATTCCAGTCACAAATAATCATGTCAACCTTTCCTTTATCCAGAATGTCCCATGCGGCAAGCCCGTCATCCGCCTCTATAATATTGTTAAGGTTGAACCGTTTTGTGAGCATTCTCCTGATAATCCCGCGCATAATCGGAAAATCATCCACAATCAGTATGCAAGTGTCCTTTGCCATCATCTGCTCCTCGGAAATATTTTTATGGAAAACAAATTTTATGATATTTTCCTTCTTAACTGATGTTACGCCGCTCTTTTCACCGTCATTCCGGCGTACGCCGGAATCCGTTAATTTCAGAGTGTTCCGGATTCCTGCTTTCGCAGGTATGACCGGAAAGCCTCTGTCACCCGTCATTCCGGCAAAACACGGTATCATGTAATTTCAAATAGTTATGGACTCAGACTTTCGCCGGAGTGACGAAGCGGCGTAACATCAGTTCTTAACAAAGATTTACGCAGTTGGATTTCAATATCGGTTATGCAGTTGAAATTTTTCTGTCTCAAAAATCAGAGCAGCGGTCTGAGGGAGCGGAATTGGGATACCTGAGAGTCCGCTCCATCCAATGGCATTAAGTTAAGGAATTTCCGGAGTGCAGAACTGAAAATTTGGCTGACTTTCCCGAATCATTTCAGATTCCAAAACTTTCAGTTCGGGACATCCTCCCTTAAATTAATGGCATTGCCGCTCCCTCACAGTCGCGGTTCTGATTCACGGTTTCAACTGCGTATTTCTGATATACCGGTTTTGGGGTTTCAGTGTTCAGATTTCAGGATTTGCCGGCATCATTTCTGAAAATATACCGATACTTAAAACATTTTGGTAATTCTGCCGGGCGGATTTTAACCGCAGAGTAACACAGAGTTTCCGCAGAGTGACACAGAGTTTTTCTGTGCGGAATTCAGATATGAATCTGAACCTCTGCAAATGTTTCAAGTAATGGTATAAATATCCCGGTTCAGTTCACAGGCACAGGCCGGAAGCTTATTCTGCTTTTCCGGGATATTTTTTTCTGGAAATCACCTAAAAACTTCCACTTCCCTTAACCTGATAAAAAGACCGGTATTACGCTGCCCTTTCAAAAAAATCAGAAAAAACCGGGACAGCCCAAAATGCCCGGCTTTTTCCGGAACCTTCCTGTTTTGGCTGTGACCTGCCGACTATGGACACTTATAATAAAAACGGACTGATTATGCAACATATACAACATGGGGCAGATCAGAAATATATAATGCCACAGTTCCGGTTTTTTCTGGCATGATTTTTGCTTTACAGTCTGACCGGGAAAAATCATCTGTTTCCGATCTGAAAAAGTTCGCAGACAGTCTGAAAAGACATTCCCTTACCGTTCCTTTTCAGGGGTGAAAGTTCCGGAGCATGGATTTCAGGGCATTTTCCAGCTCTTCGCTGCTGAAAGGTTTTGTGATATAGCTTGTGACACCCTTTTCAGCGGCTTCCATGACAAATTTTTTTTTGCCCTCGGCTGTGACCATAATAAAGGGCAGATCTGCGTATCTGGCGTCCGCCCGGATTTTTTCGAGCAGATCCACCCCCTTCATGTTCGGCATATGCCAGTCACAGATAACCGCGTCAATTTTCTCCCTGTTGATGATCTCCCAGGCTTTTTTGCCGTTATCCGCCTCTGTGACATTTTCCAGCCCTATTCCCTTCAGAATTTTTTTTATAACCCTTCGCATGGTGGAAAAATCATCCACCACCAGTATACATATATCACCGGACATGATTCACTCCTTTTTTAAGTATAATCAAAGCACCAGACCGCAAAAAACAGATGCGGCATATATATGGAAAAAAAAATATCATTTTCAGTGAAACATCTGTTGTATTGTCAGAATAAAGTATAATATACTGATCCAATTTTGGTTTTTCCGAAAACCGGAACAGACTCCCATAATCCGGCTTTCAAATGCCTTTGACTGACGGTTAAGGCAGTTTCTGTGCCGGAAAAAACCAAAATCGGATCAGTATAGTATAGAATATAAGACAATAAAAAGTCTGGCAAGCTGAATTATCCTTTTTCGGTATTCCGGAAAACCTTTTGGCCCGTGCAGTGCCCATTCCATCTTTCCCTGTGCAAAAAAAATGCGCAGGAAGGAGAAATATACTTGAAACTCTGTACAAAAACGCCATATATACAGAAACACGGATGTCAGCAAAAGAGATATGTACCAAAAAATTTCATTTTCAGTTTTTTCAGGCTGTGTGCATTTTTTTAACTGCCTGAAATTATTTCATACCGGTATTTTACGGTATGAGGGAAAAAGTTGCATATCATGTGTCTTTGAGCATTTTTCAAACATTTCAAGGAGGGAAAATTGGCCAAGTCACCGAAAACAATGGATCAGGCTGTCAAAGCCATAGAAGAAAAAGAGGGCAAATACCTGACATTTACGCTTGCGGATGAGGAATACGGCATCGGCATACTGAAAATCAAGGAAATTATCGGCATGATGCCGATTACGCTGGTTCCCCAGACACCGGTTTTTGTCAAAGGCGTCATCAACCTCAGAGGCAAGGTCATCCCGGTCATTGATCTCAGGCTCAGGTTTGGTATGGAGACCATCGAATACACGGACCGTACCTGCATCATTGTTGTCGAGATCGGGGGGGAAACCGGCAATATCATGATCGGCACTGTCGTAGATACTGTATCTGAAGTGCTGAATATCAAAAAACAGGATATTGAGGATACACCCCGGTTCGGCACCAAACTGGATACAACCTATATTCTCGGAATGGCAAAGACAGAGGGAGGGGTCAAGATACTTCTTGATATTGACCGTGTTCTCCGGGCTGAAGAAATCACGATGCTGGAAAAGCCTGCATAGATTTCTTTCCCGCAGATCCTATGCGATCTTTTTTCATAAGGAAGATCCTCTGATCCCTGCGGCTCTTCAGTCCGGGAAATGAAAGCAGGTGCGCGAATCCATGATTTTTCGCGGGTATTTATTTTCAGCACTTTATTGACAAGTTTCCGCTGTATATTGTAATCTTGCCGAATTCATTCTTCAGGTTACCGTATATGTGCGGTCCTGATTCACCCAATCCCTTTTCAGAAAAAAGAATTTCTGAAGGCAGGGAAATAATTCCTGCTGAAAGCCCGGCAGGAACAGCCCCCCGTTTTTTCCGGAAAGCGGGAAGTTTGGAAACGACAATGCCTGTTACGTTCAAAGTCAGCAGTGAGCCTCCCTGGGAAATCATACAGGCCCGGGGCGATATGACCGCGGAAACATCAGAGGAACTCATATCCGTGCTGTCGGACCTCATCCGCAGGCAGCATGGCAGTATACGGTTCGATATGTCCAATGTCAGGGATATTGATGTGGTTTCTTTGCATATTCTTGTTCTTTTCTCCCAAAGGATATGCAAAGAGATTCCGTGTGCAGGGATGGAGATCATTCATGCTGATGACGATATCCGCAATCTGTTCCGGATGACGCATCTGGATCGTGCCTACCGGATCATATAAAAGTAACCCAGGTTGCTACCTATAAAATTATAAACATCATATAAACAGGATGTTATAAAAAAGACGGTAATTTTGCCCAAAATTCGCTGCCTGATATTTATTGAATTTTTCCATAGGCAGCAACTTGAGTTAAAAATAAGGACTTCGAATGGAACTGGATGAATCTGTTCTGAAAGAATTTGTTGATGAGACACTGAAAAACCTTGAAAAGGTCGGGAGGCATCTGCCACAGTCCGGACGGACAGACATGCACCCGGATGAAAAACATATCCGGGAAATCCGCCGTGAGATACATTCCATAAAAGGATGTGCGGGTTTTTTTCCCCTGCCGGAGGTGGAAAAACTTGCCCGGAGTATGGAAGAACTTCTGGATGCTGTGCTGGAAAAACGGTGCAAAACACTGTCCACTGTATGGGAAAAACTGTCCGGCGGTGTGCAGATACTCAGATTTATGCTTGAAAATCCTGATAAAACAGATGTGTATCCTGTAGGACAGATTTGCGGGGATATGGCGCAGATGATCAGTGCAGAGGAGGCGGAAACCGTCAGTGCCGTATCTGCCACACCGGATATAACAGAGGCGGCTGGTGAGGATATTGAAGATGGTGAGGACATTGAAGTCCGTTTTGAAATAAGTCCCATGACAATCAAAAAACTTCCGGCAATGCATGAATACCTGTATGTTCTGGAATATGATCTGGCTGAATATGCGCTCAGGGAGGGCAAAAGTCCGGTGGCCCTGATTAGGGAACTGCTGAGTGTGGGCATTATCGTGGATGCGGAAATCCGTTCATTTGCAAAAGATTTGGATGACAGCTTGCAGGAAGGCTTTTTTTTGTATATTGTGCTGTATTCAACAATACTGGGAAAGGATTTTGTTGATGCCGCAGTGGGGCTGCCCCAGGATCGGATATTTCCTGTAGACAGGGAAAAACTCGGAGATACAGATCTTATCACTTACCGGATCCGTGCAAAAACCGTTTCTCTTGGCACTTCACTGTCTGCTCTTCCTGACCCGGAAAAAAAAGAGTCCGCAGAACATGATATGCAGCCGGAGCATTCCGGGGAAATATCTGCGGAAAACCTGCAGTCCCATCAGCATGAAACAGCATTCATGCGGAATTTTTCCGCAGACACGGATGCTAATCAGGCACACTTCCCCGCGGAGGCGGAAGAAGACGGGGAATGGGCAAAAGATCGGCATTCTGTCCGTATTGATTCGGAAAAACTCGATCATCTTGTCAATCTGGTGGGTGAACTGGTCATAGCCGAATCCATGGTGACGAAAAACCCGGATCTGAAGGGACTGAACCTTGAAAGATTTGAACGCTGTGCCCACAGTCTTCGGCGGATTATTTCCGAACTTCAGAATACGGCCATGGCGGTGCGGATGTTTTCCTTTGCCGAACTGTTCAGCCGGATGGTGCGCATAGTGCGGGATCTGTCTGCAAAGCACGGAAAACAGATACAGGTGAAGCTGGAGGGACAGGAAACCGGGACAGACAGAACCATTATCGACTATATTGCCGAGCCACTGGTTCATATCATCCGTTATGCTGTGCTCTACGGTATTGAAATTCCTGAACAGCGGAAGGCAGCAGGAAAATCCGAAACTGCGCTGATCACACTCAGTGTCACAAAGGAAGGCGGATACATTCTGCTTGCCGTATCTGACAACGGACGGGGACTGAACCGGAATGAGATTCTGAAACAGGCTGTCCGAAAAGGAATTGTAACGGGCGATGGAACCCATCTTCCGTATGAGGATGTATGCCGTCTGATTTTTCAGCCGGTTTTGTACGGAAGCGGTGAAACCGGTTCCTTTTCCGGCGGGAATGTATTTCTGCCCCTGGTGAAACGCAATGCGGAAAAAATCAAAGGCCGGGCCGATGTCCACAGTGTTCCGGGCGAAGGCACACTGTTCACTCTCAGGATTCCCATCACCCTCACAATCATAGACGGGATGCTCATCCGCATCGGTTCAACCCTGTTTACGGTTCCTCTGCTGTCCATACGGGAATCCTTCCGTACAGACGCGGAACGGATCACAGTCACCATGAGCGGTCAGGAAATGATCCGGGTACGGGATCATCTTCTGTCTGTAATCCGGCTGCACCGGATATACGGCATTGTTCCGGAACGCGAAAAACTGGACCAGGGAATTCTGATCAGTGTGGTTTCCGGCCAGAAAAGGGTCTGCCTGTTTGCGGATGAAATTATCGGTCATCATCAGACCGTTGTAAAGCGTATGCCGGAATATATCGGAACAGCCTGTGGTATCTCAGGCTGCACCATTCTGGAAAACGGGGGTGTCGGCTTTATCCTGGATGTTGGAGAACTGATTGATATGACTGAAGTTCAGGAAGAAAATTTATCACATACTGTCCGGACAGAAAAAGAACACCGCAGTTTTTAAGACAATTGTCCGGAAAACAGGCAGGGCACAGTTTTATCCATGAGGATTCTGAACATGGTAACTTCATGTTTTATATATACTGATCCAATTTTGGTTTTATCCGGCATACTTTTTGCCTTCAGACCGGATTGTGAAAAAATGACCGTTTTGATCCGGAAACTCAGCGGAAACAGGTTCGGGAAGGGATGTTTCCGCAGTTCAGCAATTTCCGTGCCAAAGAAAACCAAAATTGGATCAGTATAACAGTTTTAATATTCAGGATTTGGTAGTGGGTCAAATCCGTTGATTCGGGTCTGATACAGGAACGGGAAAAATCCGTAAGGATTGATATTATTACAGAAAAAAATCTCAAAAAAACAAATCAGAATCCAGGAAGGGATGACATTGGCAACCGGTTTGACCCACTATCCGGGATTTTTCAGCAGATTTGACCCAGACTTTTTTTGGAAACGGCACTGGGAGCGATAAAGGAGCAATATATGTCAGATCATATTTCTGTTCTGGTGGTGGATGATTTTTCAACCATGCGCAGAATCATCAAAAAAATACTGACAGGACTGGGAATAAGCAATATCACAGAGGCGGATAACGGAAGCAGGGCATGGGATATACTGAACGGACAGAAAACCGATCTGGTCATATGTGACTGGAATATGCCTGAAATGACCGGCAGGGAACTGCTGGAAAAAGTCAGATCCAGTGAGAATCTGGCCCGTATCCCCTTTATCATGGTGACAGCCGAGAGCAAAGACAAAATAGCCGTGGAGGGTGATTCGGAAAACCTGACCAGTTACATGGGCAAACCTTTCAAACCAAAGGATCTGGAAGACAGACTGAAGGAAGTGCTTTCCATGTTCTGATTTCCGGAACTGGCTCAGTGTTCAGGTTTCAGTGTTCAATATTTATTTTCCTGACACCTGATAACTGATACCGATTCTCCATTGACTTAATACTGTCACAGGCTGATCCGCGTGTGCATAAAAACGCTCCGCTTAATTTCTGCACTCCTCCGGATTTGCATTCTGTATTGTATAAAACCAATGGCGATTTGGTATGACACCTGACACGCAGATCTTTCACCTGACTTCAAAGATGCAATACTAAGGACAAGGATTCAGAAATGCCCATGAATGATGAAAAAAATGTCCGGACAGTTCCTGACCGCGGGGAAGCAGCCCGCATTTCCCCGGATGACGCTGCTGCCATGCTGATGCAGATCGGTCCGGATGATTTTGATGAACTTCTCCGTCTGGGAGAGATGTTTGATATTATGGGACAGAACAGGGATTTTTCCGCGGACTGCAGATCTCAAATGTGCAGTGCATCGCAGAAAATCCTGACTGCCGTCAAAGCAGCGGAACAGGGGAATAAGGAAATTCCGGATTCACTTATCTCGGAACTGGGAATTCTGATTGAAAAAGCCATCAGCGAAACAGAAGAAAACGGAAGAGAGAATATGCCAGAAAAAAACGGTATTCCGGAATACACGGAACATGCGGACAAAGCATCTGCCGGGGCAGATTCAGACTCCGGGTCCGCGGAAAACGATTATATGCCTGAAGACGCGGATCTGGATCTGATTGGAGCCTTTATAGCTGAAAGCAATGATCTCATTACCAATGCTGAAGAGGCTCTTCTGTCACTTGAACGAAATCCTGAGGATATGGAAGCGGTCAGCACGGTGTTCCGTGCGTTTCACAACATCAAGGGAACATCCGCATTTTTTGAACTATCCCTGATGACTGAAATGGCCCATCATGCGGAATCCCTGCTGAGCCGTGTGCGTGACCGGGAAATCCGCTATGCCGGTGGCTATCCTGACCTGGCCCTCAGATCCCTGGATATGCTCAAGGAACTTTTCCGCAATCTGGAGGATGCCATGGCAGGCAATCCTTTTACCAAACCCGCGGGATATGACAATCTGTTCCGGATACTGCAAAATCCGGAGGCAGCCGGAATTTCCGGCACATCCCCTCCCCCCGGGGCAGATGGGAAGAAAGCTGAACCTGCCCTGAGCAGTACAGAAGATGGGGATACAGATGAGAAAGATCATGCTGCCCCCCATATTCCGGAAGAAGGCGAAGAGGATGAGGATACCGGGGAAGACGAGGAAGACAGTTATGACGATGAGGATGAAGCTGAAATGCATCGGCATGAAACGCCAAAGACTCTGTCACCTGTCCGGAAATCTGCTGTCAGCGGAAAAATGCAGCAGAAAAAAGAATCCGGCCCTTCTGAACCATCCCGGCCAAAGCCCCAGCGTTCCCGGCAGCAGGCAGTGGAATCCTCCATACGGGTTCCGACTGACCGTCTGGACCGTTTTATAGACATGGTCGGAGAACTGGTGGTTTCCCATTCCATGGTGGCTCAGGATCAGGTGGTGGTGGCTTCCGGCTATCATGAACTCCAGAAAAAAGTGGCCCATACCAGCAAAATCGTGCGGGAACTGCAGAATATGAGCATGTCCATGCGCATGATTCCGCTGAAAACCACGTTCAGGAAGATGGCCCGTCTGGTAAGGGATTTATCCCGCAAATTCGGCAAAAATGTGACCTTTGTGACCGAAGGCGAGGATACGGAAATTGACCGTAACATGGTTGATATTATCAGTGATCCACTGGTACATATGGTGCGCAACGCTCTTGATCATGGAATTGAACTCCCGGAAGAGCGGGAAAAAGCGGGAAAACCCCGTTACGGATCGGTTCATCTCTCGGCCTGTCATTCCGCGGGAAGTGTTGTGGTGGAAATCAGGGATGACGGACGCGGGCTTGACCGGGAGATAATCCTGGCAAAGGCAAGGGAAATCGGGCTGGTGGACGAAGATGCCAGCCCCAGTGATCGGGATGTTTACAATCTGATTTTTGAACCCGGTTTTTCCACTGCCAAAATTGTGTCAGATGTATCCGGACGCGGGGTGGGTATGGATGTGGTCAGGCGGAATATTGACAATATCCGGGGCCATATTGAGATACAGTCCAGACTGGGCAAAGGCAGCACCTTTAAAATGAGTCTGCCCCTGACGTTGGCGATCATTGACGGCATGGTGGTGCGGGTGGGCAAAGAAAAATATGTCATTCCGACTATCTCCATTGTACGATCCGTGCAGCCGATGCAGTCGGATATTTCCACTGTTCTCCGCAGGGGCGAAATGCTCCGGCTACAGGGAAAACTGATTCCCATTTTCCGGCTTGCCGAACTTTTCCATGTGGACGGGGCAGAAGCGGATCTGACACGGGCCATTGCAGTGGTGGTGGAAAATGATGAACACCAGGCCGGGCTGCTGGTGGATGAACTCATCGGAAGCCAGCAGATCGTAATCAAAACCCTGGGCGAAACCCTGGGAAATATCACCGGTATTTCAGGAAGCGCTATCATGCCGGACGGCAAAGTCGGACTGATTCTGGATGTGGGAGGGCTGGTCAGGCTTGCCAATGCGGGAAACTAGTGAGCATTTTGCCGGGGATGAGGCAAAGAGAGGCATTCCCATGAATCTGATGGCAGCCGAACTGAGTGAAAAGCAGTTCAGGAAAATCAGCCAGCTTATCTACCAACTGTGCGGGATCAATCTGAAAGACGGAAAGCAGGCTCTGGTCAGGGCACGGCTGATGAAACGGCTGCGCGCGCTGAAACTCGGTGATTTTGATGAATACATGAAATATCTTGACGGAGATCAGGGAACGCATGAACTGAGTTACCTGATTGATGTCATGACAACAAACAAGACGAGTTTTTTCCGGGAACCTGAGCATTTCCGCTATCTGTGCGATCAGATTCTGCCTATACTCAGCAGCCGGAAACTGAGATTCTGGACCGCTGCCTGTTCCTCAGGGGAGGAGCCCTTTTCCCTGGCCATACTGCTCAGAGAGCATCTTCCGGATGTGGATATGCGGGATGTAAAAATACTGGCAACGGATATTTCAACAAAAATGCTTGAAAAAGCACGCAATGCCGTTTACAGTGAGGAGACAGTCCGGGATATTCCGTCCAGGTATCTGCAGAAGTATTTTCAGCCGGCCCGGCAGGACGGCACTTTTTACAGACTCAGAGACGAAGTCAGATCCATGGTCCGGCTGGGATGGCTGAACCTTATGGACAACTGGCCCATGAAAGGGCCCTTTAATGTGATTTTCTGCCGCAATGTAATGATTTATTTTGACAGACCCACACAGCAGAGACTGATTAACCGTTTATGGGAACTTCTGGAACCCGGAGGCTATCTGTTTGTCGGGCATTCCGAAGGACTGTCAGCGGTTTCGCACAAATTCCGGTATGTCCGGCCTGCTGTTTACAAAAAATGATTCTTCATCATCTGTTAGGTTTGAATAAATGAGACATGTTGTTTTAGTGGGGGATATGAAGGTCGGAAGAAGTGATGACATCCTTGTCACACACGCACTGGGAAGCTGTCTGGGACTGATGATTTACGATCCTGATGCAAAAGTGGGCGGGCTGCTTCATGCCATGCTGCCCCTGTCAAAAATCAACCCCCAGAAAGCCGAGGCCAATCCCTTCATGTTTGTGGATACGGGAGTTCCCAGGCTGTTCAGGTCTGTTTACGAACTGGGGGGGAAAAAAAACAGGATGATCGTCAAAGCCGCGGGATGCGGCCGGCCTCTGAGCAACAATGAAATGTTCAAAATCGGTGAGCGGAACTATATCGTGCTGAAAAAGATGCTTTGGAAAAACAATGTGCTTCTGGAATCTGAGGATATCGGGGGCACGGCCAGCCGCACTGTCCATTTTGAACTTTCCAGCGGCAGGGTCATTATCAGCAGCAACAGCCAGAAACAGGATTTATAAATATTCTTTATCAGTTGTCAGCATCATTTCAGCCCCGGATGTCGGGGAACCGGAGAGAAACTGATAACAGCGGATTTCAGGTTCCAGGAACCCTGACAAGAGGAGAAAATGGAAACTTCATTAACCGCAAAAAAAACAGGAAAAATTTTTTTTATCATGGTTATGGCATCTGTTGTGCTTTCCGTTGCCCTGAGCACTGTGGAGTTTTTTGTTGAAAAAAAACGTCTTGATCAGGAATTTGTGGAATCCATAGGGCCTGTTCCGCGGAGACTGTCAGAAAGTCTGGAAAATCCCATGTGGATTCTGGATGCAAAGATGGCGCAGAAACTTGTGGATCTGGAAATGGAGAACAGAAAAATTCATGCGGTTATTGTCCGGGAAGCTGATGACAAAACAGTTTTCGTAGCCAGAAAAAGGGATGAAAACGGCAGTATTGTAAACGCGGAAAGCAGTGTTTCCGGAAAGCATATTCTGAAGAAAGAGAAAATTCAGTCCGTACACGGCGGAAAAACCATCGGACATGCAGATATCTGGTTTTCAAAAGAAACAGTGAATGCATCGCTGCGGTCTCGGCTGAAATATATGTTTATAAAAGTGGTGCTGATGAGTGTGCTGCTGTCAGGACTGCTTCTGGGGATCATAAAAGTGACACTGCTCAACCGGATAAACGAAGTGATACAGGGGCTCGACAGGGTGGGAAAAGAGATCGAATCTGCATCAGACCGGGTTTTTTCCACAGGACAGCATCTGCAGGAGGGAACCTCCCGCCAGGCTGCCGCAGTGGAGGAGACCTCAGCCTCCCTGGAGGAAATTGCATCCATGATTCAGCAGAATGCCCGCAATGTCAGTCATTCCAACAATCTTATGATAGAAACCTCCGGGGTTGTTTCCCAGGCAGCCGGGTCCATGACAGAACTGACCGCTTCCATGGAAAAAATATCGGCCACCGGCAGTCAGACAAAAAAAGTCATCAGAACCATTGAGGAAATCGCTTTCCAGACCAATCTGCTGGCCTTAAACGCGGCAGTGGAGGCAGCGCGCGCGGGTGAAAGCGGCGCAGGTTTTGCCGTGGTTGCAGAAGAAGTCAGAAATCTTGCCGTGCGATCCGGTGAGGCAGCAAAAAACACTGCCGCGCTGATAGAAGCCTCTGTGGAGGGAATCCGGAACGGAACCCAACTGGTTTTCAAAGCCAACGAAGCCTTTGGCAGGGTTTCGGAAGGGGCCCGGAAAGTGGCGGAACTTCTGGAAGAAGTGACAGCAGCATCCCAGGATCAGGCCGAAGGTATCCGCCAGGTCAGCAGGGCAATGACGGAAATTGACAAAGTGACCCAGGAAAATGCAGCAGGTGTGGAGGAAACCGGATCTGCCATAGCGGAAATTGAAAGTCAGATCAAGCGCATAAGGGATTTTGTGGTGGAACTGTTATCCATGACCGGCGGGAAAAAGAGCAGTATGGACAGATTTCCGGAAAATGCAGAAAACATCTCTGCATTTTCCCCGTCTCTGCGGACAGGTTCCGGGGCTGAAAAAAAAACTGCCCTGTTTCCAAAACCGTCTTCATCCCGGACTGTTTTGGCAGAAGACAGCAGTGATGAATCCAATGATTTCTGATCCGGTTTTACATATACGAATTGGCGATGACATGGTGATAAAGGGGTAGTGAAAATGGTCATTAATGTCCTGGTGGTTGATGATAGCAGTGTCATGCGGGCGATGATAATCAAAACCATGAAAATGAGCGGTCTCCCGGTCGGTACGGTTCATCAGGCGGCAAACGGGAAAGAGGGGCTGGATGTTCTGCGGCAGCATTGGATAGACCTTGTGATTGCCGATATCAATATGCCTGTAATGAACGGCGAAGAGATGATCGATCAGATGCTTGCGCATCCGGAAACAAGGGATGTTTCCATTATTGTAATATCCACTGAGGGAAGTGATACACGTATCGAGCGTCTTCTGCACAAGGGTGCAGCATTTGTCCATAAGCCTTTCACACCGGAAAATATCCGGGATACTGTCCGAAAAATTATGGAGCTGGAAAACGATGATGACGAGCAGACAGATTGATCAGATACTCTGGCAGGTGGCAGAGGAAGTCATGGGAAAACTGGCTTTCATGTTTTCCTATCCGGATGATGAACCCGCGGAGGAAGGCAGCCTGCCGGAAGAGGCGGTAATCATTGCCTCTGTGTCTTTCAAAGGTCCTTTTGACGGAAAACTGGAAATGCTTGTCTCACCCGGAATTCTTCCGGAGCTTGCCGGAAATATGCTGGGAATTGATGACGGGGAGACAGCCACGGAAGAAGAGCAGTATGACGCTGTAAAAGAGCTTGTCAATGTGATCTGCGGCAATCTGCTGCCTGAAATAGCCGGAAAACAGGCCATTTTCAAAGTCGGTGTGCCCGGAATCGGTGCGGAGAACCAAAGCACCGGAGAAAAACTGCTGGCAGGTGTCCGTATGATGACAGAAGATGAAAGATGTGAAATCCGTCTCTGGGTTCAGGGTCAGATACCTTCGGATTTCCCTTTACAGTGGGCTGAAAACGAAAACATGCAGCAGAGAGAAGAAAAATGATTAAAGTCCTGATAGTTGACGATTCCGCGGT
>CAZHPS010000109.1:0-16185 GCA_964534335.1 uncultured Desulfobacterales bacterium | reverse complement strand
ATCTGACAGGGGTTCACAGCGATATGATTAATTTTGGGGAAACCTTTAAGTAATGTATTTCGGATAGGCTGTCATTGGATTGATAATTATAGCCGACTGAAACAGGAGATATACCGTCTGTATGAAACACAAAAGAAGTTAAAAAGGAAATGAAAATACATACCTGTTCCTGCTTTCCCCATCGGAACACATTCCCGACGCTCCGGCGTCCCGGATACCCTGTCAGAACCGGGATTCTCAGGATTTACGGATTAACCGGGATGAAACCGGAAAAATCCCGGTAATCCTTTAATCCCGCAAATCCCGGTTCTGACGACGAATCGCCAAAAAGGTCAACGGTGTCATCACCGAAAAATACCTCTGGTCGGGCCTCACCACCCTGCTGGCCGTGTATGACGGCAGCAACAGTCTCCTCATGCGCTTTGAATATGCCGACTCCCGCCTTCCTTTTGCCGTGATGAAGGCCGGTGTGCTGTATTACCTGATTTATGATCAGGTCGGCTCATTGAAACTCGTTGCCGACAATGCCGGAAACGTGGTAAAAAGGATTGAATACGACACCTTCGGAAATGTCATCAGCGACAGCAGTCCCGGCTTTGCCGTGCCGTTCGGGTTTGCAGGCGGACTGTACGACAAAAATACGAAACTTGTCCGTTTCGGGTACCGGGATTATGATCCGGAAACCGGAAGGTGGGCGGCCAAAGACCCGATAGGCTTTGCGGGCGGGGATACGGATCTGTACGGGTACTGCCTGAATGACCCAGTTAATGGGGAAGACCCTTCAGGATTAATGGAACTTCCCTCTAATCCAGATGGTCTTGGTCCTGAATGGAAAGTAGCCGATCATTATAATCCTGAGAGCCCTGATCAAATAAGATTCAAAGATTCTTCTGGAAGGCCATTGGATTGGCATCCTAAAAATCCTGATAAGTCACCGAAGACAGAGGCAGGAAAAGATCATTGGCATGATCCGGAAAATTTTGGTAAAAAACATCTTTACCCGGGTGATGAAATCCCTGATTCGAAACCACCGCTAAGAGTTCCTAGTATATTGCCTCCGGTTAGAGGTCCTGTGTTCATGATTATATGTCCCAAATGTGCCGAACAATTTATGGATAAATTGGATGGACGAACCTCATGCGGCAAGGATTCATAATATTTATTTTTATATTAAGGAAAGGACAGAAGCGGCCTGAAAACCGCTTCTGCGGATATTGACATGGACTGTTTGGTCAGATTTAAAAAAAAGGAAATAATAAATAATGTTAATTCTTTTATTGTATCAGGGCTGAATATATTTACCGCCAACCAGACCTGTCCAAATGAATTCGGAAAAGACACCGATCTGCCTTTTCTTAAATTTTTTAACTGTATGATGGAACCTTATGAGACAATCGCTCTTATCGGAGCACCGGCAATGCGCAACTGGATTCATTATGTAAAATGCCGAAGAGATGAAACAGTATCTCCGGAAACTGTCTTGGGTAAAGATATTTTTTACCATACTCTTTCTCTGATTTTTTACAACGGAAGTTTTGTAGAAGACTGGCAGAGAAAATATGGCCCAAGCATCCTTTTCAGATTGTCCGGAGATGAAACTGTTCTGAAACTTCTTGATATATTTATGGGATGGGATGCAGTGGCCTTTTTTCTGTTTGAAAAAGGGGATAACGGTCTTGGGTTTACAAAAGAGACACTGGAAAAATATCAGTCCGGAAATGATATCATCAGTGCTGTTTTACAGAAAGCAGGATATTTCATAAAATCTGAGGGAGACTGCCAGTATCTGGAAATTTATTCGAACAGAACCGATGCGGAAAATCAGATAAAAGCTGCCTGTGAACAGGCAGAAAGATATATCAAATCCACTGAATGGTATTTCAACAACAAGGATAAACTTCTCCGGAATGATCTGGACATGTGTTTTTTTGCAGATTAACCAAGGTTCCACTTGTTCCCACGCTCCCGCGCGGGAACGCCCCCGGACGCTCCGGCGTCCCGGATACCCCTGTCAGAAGCTGTTTTAAAAATATCCGGGGCCAAAAAATTTTGGGATTTTGCCAAATACCAAAGCCTGATTTTGCCGTATTCAAACGGGCAGTATCTCTTTTGCCGGATGGATTTCTTCCCGGAAAAATCAGGGCTGGATATTTTTAAAACAGCTTCTCAGAACCGGGATTCACAGGATTAGGGGATTGACCGGGATGAAACCGGAAAAATTCCGGATCATCCTGCGGTTCCCGATCCCGGCAGTTCGTAGGGTGGGTGAAGCGGAGCGGAACCCACCATTGGGATGCCGCAATTCCCAAAAAACGGTGGGTTCCGCTGTCGCTTCATCCACCCTGCCTGCTGACGGAACCCTGAACCTTTCCCGCACTTTCAACAGTTACGGGGAAACGGAATCACAGGCGGTGACTGCGGGCGGTCAGGGCATTTCACAGATGAACCTGACCCGCAGCAATGCCGGGCGGATCACGGCCAAAAACGAAACCTCCGGCGGCGTGACATCGGATTATTCTTATACTTATGATGCGGCCGGACGCCTGCTGACCGTGACAAAAAATGGTGTTCTGACCGAGGAATACCGTTACAGTGCAAACGGCTCCCGTGTTTATGAGATGAACACCCTGCGGGGGATTGCGGGAAGAAACCTGAGTTATTCCGCTGAGGATCACCTGCTCACGGGCGGGGATGTGACGTACACGCACAGCCCGGACGGATTCCTGACCGCAAAAACAGCCGGAACAGAAGTCACCGCCTGTGATTACTCCTCACGGGGCGAACTCATGGGCGTGACCCTTCCCGGCGGCACTTCCGCTGAATATGTCCATGACCCGCTGGGAAGAAGAATCGCCAAAAAGGTGAACGGAGTCATCACTGAAAAATACCTGTGGTCGGGACTGACAACTTTACTGGCCGTGTACGACGGCAGTGATAATCTGCTCATGCGCTTTGAATATGCGGATTCCCGTATGCCCTTTGCCATGATGAAGGCCGGTGTGCTGTATTATATGGCATATGATCAGGTCGGTTCATTGAAACTGGTTGCGGACAGCGCCGGAAACGTGGTAAAAAGGGTTGAGTACGACACTTTCGGGAATATCATCAGTGATTCAAATCCCGGCTTTGCCATGCCCTTCGGCTTTGCGGGAGGGTTGTACGACAGAGACACGAAGCTCGTAAGATTCGGCTACAGAGACTACGACCCCGAAACCGGAAGATGGACGGCCAAAGACCCGATAGGGTTTGCGGGCGGGGATACGGATCTGTACGGGTACTGTCTGGGGGATCCGGTGAATTTAACTGATGCTGACGGATTGGCACCGAAAGATAAGCATTACGGATTGCCAAAACGTTTTTGGAATTGGGCGCATCGTAAACTTAAGGAAAGAGGAATAACGATCGGGGATTTCTCCAAAGAGGATGCTGAAGAAATGCATAAGCAATGGGAAAGTGAGGGAAGACCACTGCCGGACAATAAAGGAAAACATAAAAGAGGAAAAAGAGGATTGTTCGGAGGCGGTGCATGCACAGTTGATTCATATGCCAAAGAGTGGCCTGACAGCTTTATTCAGTTGATGGAAGATCTTGGCGAAAATGCACCGCATCAATCTGAAAGTCAGTAGTGGCATCTGAATTGAAAATATCAGGAGAAAGAAAATATTGCTTTCTTTCTCCTGATATCCGAGTCTGTCAGAATCGGAAAAGGGAGCTAATTATGAAAGAATATAATGTTTCATTAAACCTTGTTACAGACTTTTCGGTAAAAGAAGAACATCTGTTAAATTTTTTTGAGAATAAGGATTTGCTGTTGTCTCATAAAAAGATTGATTCCGGAGTATTGTGGATTATAGAGCCTTTTCTGAAAAAGGATGATTCTGTTACAGATCAGATCATATCTATATCTGAACTTATACTTCCGAATTTACTGGAGAAACATAAAGACATTTTTAAAAGGATTTATATAGATATAGCTGTATTTTATGATACTTATGTGTGCTCTGTAAATTTTACAGGTGAATGTCTCAGATATATTTCAGGGATATATCCAGAAACTGATATAGAGATAACATGTTATCCTACCGATAACTTCGAGGCCTGACAACTTTACTGGCCGTGTATGACGGCAGCAACAAACTGATTATGCGCTTTGAGTATGCGGATTCCCGCCTGCCCTTTGCAGTGGTGAAATCCAGTGTGCTGTATTACATGGTTTACGACCAGATTGGGAGCCTGAAACTCATTGCCGACAGCGCGGGGAATGTGGTAAAAAGGCTTGAATACAACACATTCGGGAATATCATCAGCGATTCAAATCCCGGCTTTGCCGTGCCGTTCGGCTTTGCGGGAGGGTTGTACGACCGAGACACAAAGCTCGTAAAATTCGGGTAATGGGACTTTTGATACTGACAGAGCGGAAATCACATATCCTTTATCCCCCTTCCCTTCAGGGACAATGCTGCTGCCTTAAGGCTCCCCTCCCGGGGGCATGGGTGTGTTTCGTAAGTATATTTTCAATGGCGAATCGGTATCTTCAGGTTCAAAGAGTCAAATTCCGATGCTCCGGCCTGCCCGGTCAAATCATGTTCAGCAGCAGGATTTGCAGACATTGGATCATCTCCTTTATTTTCTGATTCTGCACACTGATTTGTACGGAATCAAGAGAAAAACCTCCCAAAATTGCCGCCGGAACAAAAAAACCGGCTGTTTCATGCGGAAACAGCCGGTTTCAAAACATTTCCTTTATTTTCTGATTCTGCACACTGATTTGTACGGAATCAAGAGAAAAACCTCCCAAAATTGCCGCCGGAACAAAAAAACCGGGAATCTGTATCAAAATAAAATCTGTCATAAACCGTCAGGGTTTTCCTGACAGAAAATATCTTTTTCAAACCCAAATCTTCAGAAAAAAATTATCCTTCTATGGCCTCAGTCATGGCAGGCAGGAACTCCAGCATGTCTGTCACAACACCCACATCCGCAAGCTGGAATATCGGGGCTTTGACATTTTTGTTGATGGCAACGATAAAGGGGGAGCCTTTGATGCCGCCCATGTGCTGGAAGGAGCCGCTGATGCCGCAGGCCATATAAACTTTCGGGCTGACAGTCTGTCCTGATGTTCCCACCTGACGGGCTTTTTCCAGCCATTTGGCATCCACAATGGGCCGGGAGCAGGAAACATCCGCGCCCATAACCTTTGCCAGTGCATGAACGATTTCCAGATTGTCCTGTTCCCCTACGCCCCGTCCCACAGAAACCAGCACTTCGGATTTGGTGATGTCCACATCACCGGCTTCCGCTGCCACCACTTCCAGAAAACGCCGTTTACTGCTCAAATCGCCTGCACTGCCGGACTTATCCACCACTGTTCCGCCTGCGGATGCACCGCCCTCTTCAGCCTGAAATGCGCCGCCCCGGACTGTAATCACAGCACCGCCGGAAATGTCTGCGCTCACATGGGTGCTGACCATGCCGCTGTATTCCTGACGGATCAGTTTCAGTTTTCCGCCGTCTGCGCCTTCAATGCCCACCACATCTGCGGCATAGGCTGCATCCAGTTTCACGGACAGACCCGGACAGAGATCCATGCCAAAGGTGTTGTGGGGAAACAGAATCACAGATCCTTTGGGAACAGTATTTACCAGTGCTTTGCGCACAATTTCCGCATTGGGATAAGCCAAAGCAGCATTGTCAATCTTCCACACTTCTTTATAAATATCCGCTGCCTGTCTGCAGACAGGGTCAATGCCGGAACCCGTGACAATGGCTGTCACAGACGCGGAGGCATCAATTTTTTTCGCGGCAAGGGCCAGTTCTTTGGCCGAATCATCCACCGCTCCGTTTTTATGGACAATATATGCAAATATCTGAGCCATTATTTCAGCCCTCCTTTGGCTTTGAGCATTTCCATGAGTTTCGCGATGATTTCATCTGTGCTGCCTTCCAGAATTTCCGCACCTTTGCCCAGGTCAGGCACAAAATAATCAACGCGTCTGACTTTTGCGGCTGCTTCGCCCACGCCGCTGACACCCAGATCGCCCGCGCCATGAACAGGAATGTCTATGGAAGCCACCTTGCGGATACCGCGAATGCCCACGTAGCGGGGTTCGTTGATACCGGTCTGAATGGAAAGCACGCATGGCATTTCAATTTCATTGAATTCCTGATTGCCGCCTTCTATTTCACGTCCCACTTTCAGTTTGCCGCCATTGACTTCGATTTTGTTCACCAGAGAGGCATAGGGCAGATCCAGCATGGCAGCCAGCATACCGCCCACCTGGCCTGCGCCGTCATCAGCCTGTGCGCCGGTAAGGATCAGATCATATTTGCCTTTTGCAATTTCTGCTTTGAGAATGGATGCAATGCCTTTGCCGTCAGAGCCTTCAAACGCGTCATCAGACAGGAGAATGCCTTTGTCCGCGCCCATGGCCATTTCCCGTCTCAGCACTTCCTCAGAGTCACTGTCACCCACTGTGACAACCGTGACTGTTCCGCCCACTTTGTCCCGGATCTGAATGGCTTCCTCCACAGCATAATTGTCCCATTCATTGACCGAATACACCAGATCATCTCTTTCAATATCCGTGCCTTTGCTGTTGACCGCGATTTCGTTTTCAGAGGTATCGGGAACCCTCTTTACGCATACCAGAATCTCCATGAAATTCCCCCTGTATCAATGTTGAATGTTGAATGTTTAATGCTGAATGATTCAGCATTAAACACATTAAGCATTAAAAATTAACCATTAAGCATTATTTTTCCAAATGTCTGTCAATGAGTTCCACCAGATCAATGGCTTCCATCTGTCCTTCCAGTCCGCTGGTTTTGATGGCATCTTCCATATTGACCATGCAGAAGGGGCAGGCTGTGACAATCACATTGGCGCCGGCTTCTTTTGCCATTTCCACCCGAAGCTGTCCCATGCGCTGTTCTTCCACAGGTTCGTAAAAGAGCATCAGACCTCCGCCCCCGCAGCAGAAGGAGCGATCACGGGATTTTGTCATTTCCACCCGGTTCATGCCCGGAATCGCGTCCAGCACATCTCTGGGAATATCATACATGCCGTTGTGGCGTCCCAGATAGCAGGGATCATGATAGGTGTAAACTTTGCTTCCGTCCCCGCTTTTCAGGCGGATTTTGCCGGATTTCACAGCATCAGCAATATACTCGCTGATATGGTAAACCGGGGGCAGACCTTTGTAATCCTTTTTCAGGGCATTATAGGCATGGGGATCAGCCGTGACAATGCGTTTGGCTCCGGATTCTTTGATATTTTCCGTATTTTCCTCTTTCAGTGTCTGAAAGAGCATTTCCTCACCGAAACGCCGGACTTCATGACCGCTGTCTTTTTCCAGTTTGCCCAGCACGGCAAAATCCGTGCCTGCGGCTTTCAGCACTTTTGCCGCAGATTTGGTGATGCCCTGAATCCGGTCATCATAAGAGGAAATACTGTCCACAAAGAACAGGGTTTCGGCAGTCTCGCCCTTTTCCACCAGTTTCACTGTGCATTCAGCCTTGAATTCCTTGTCAGCAGCCCAGTCCGCGCGTTTTTTCTCCATCTTGCCCCAGGGATTGCCGCGTTTTTCAATCGCGCTCAGGGGTTTCTGCAAGGACTGGGGAACCATTCCGGACTCCACCATGCCCCGGCGCATATCCACCATTTTATCAATGTATTCAATGGTAAGGGGGCATTCTTCCTCACACGCGCCGCAGGTGGTGCAGGACCATATTTCATCCTCTTCATAAATCCCGCCGATGAGCGGTTCAGAGGCTTTGAAATTTCCTTTGATGGGATAATGGCTGAAAGCATAATCTCTGGCCTTGATCGTAATAAAACGCGGGGACAGGGGACGTCCCACCGCGTTGGCCGGGCATTGATCCGAGCAGCGTCCGCAGTCTGCGCAGGAATAAAAATCCAGCATATGCTTCCATGTGAAATCCTCAAATGTTTTTACACCAAAGGATTCCAAAGTATCCAGTTTGTCATCCTCCACGCCCCATTTCACGGGCTTGATGGTTCCCTTGTCCAGTTTCATGAACCAGACATTGAAAATGGAGGTGATAACATGAAAATGTTTGCCCATAGGCAGGAAACAGAGAAAGGAGAAAAAGATCAGATCATGAATATAATAGCTTGCAACATGAATCACCTGAAGCACTTTCAGGGAGGCCACAGACAGAAGCATTTTGAAAATCCATGCCAGACTCAGGGGCGCGAGAAATTCCGCATGAAGTCCCTTGTGCACAGCAGCGGCAGCCAGGCTGGCTTCAAACAGGCTTTCCGAAAGAATCAGACCGCAGATCATAGCCAGAACAAAAAGTGCCTCATTGGTATGATCCTTGCCGTATTTTTCCGGCACTGCATAGCGTTTGGGTTTGACAATGGCTCTTCTGTATGCGGCAATGCAGCAGGCCACCAGCACCATCGTAGCTGCATAATCCTTGAGCACATTGTAGATATGCCCCAGAGTGCCCCCGAATCCCGGCATGACAAAATCCTGGGAAATGCCGATGATAACCAGAGAGCACGAGCGGATTGACAGGATGAGAAATCCGGCAAACAGCATGATATGCACAATGCCGGCTGTCCGGTATCTGGGCTGTTTCCACTGGGCCAGCCAGAATTTGAGCAAAGCCAATGCCCGTTCCTGAATCCGGTTAAAGCGGAAGTCCGGATTGGCAAAAATCAGGGGCGCCACCCTTTTTGCCATAATATAGGTGAACAGCGCGACCCCGATCACCGGAATCAGAACCGAAAAAATCACTGTGGGAATGCCAAGAAACGAAGCCTTGGCCGGAGCGATCAAAGCGTATTCCATGTTTTACTTCTGTCTCCTTTCTTGCTTGGGTTATATTTAAAAACAGAAATGAATGAGTATTCATTCATTTCTTTACACGCAGATTTTTTCCCTGTCAAGAGAAAAATTTTATATTTTTTCAGAAATCTTTGGAACATCGGCTAACATACTGATAAATATCATAGATACAGTCTCATGCCGATTCGCCATTGGTTTTATATAATTTCTCTCGTTTCCACGCTTTTCCTCTCGTTCCCACGCTTTGCGTCAATGCAATTAAGTTAGGGCGGAGGAGTCCCGGACGGAAAGTTTGGGACACTGAAACAGTCCGGAAAATCCGGCCAAAATTCCGTTTCACTTCATTTTGGCACTCCGGAAATTCCTTAACTTAATGGCATTGACGCTTTGCGTGGGAATGCCTTCCGGACGCTTTGCGTCCCGTGACGGGGAACAGCACAGACGGAACGTGAAACGTCCGATCTGCATTCCCACGCAAAGCGTGGGAACGAGATAAATTATTTATAAATACAGTCTCAGTGTCCCGGTATTCTGTCAAAATTGAAATGACAGATATATTTTTCTGTGAGTTTTGTGTCATGTTTGTGACCTTTGCATCCAACCTCGGAGGAATAAAGTCGGCAAAACATCAGCCTTATAAATAATATCCAGATTTATTTGCAAATTATTCATCACAGATCATTATTTTTTCATATTCTGAAAAAAAAGATTGACTTTCGGAAAATAATGAATGAATATCCATTCATTTATCCGAAACCTGCAAAAATTGGATATTTGATTTTATATAATTTATTTTATTGAATAATTTGTCAAATCAGACATATTCTGTATACTGAAACATTATTCATATATTTTTGCGTCCCGGATTTTCCGGCTTTCAGACTGATCGCTGTTTCCGGACAGGATATAAAAAATGTTTGTGTCTCCGTCAACTCCTTATTATAAAAAAATATACACAAAAACAGGATGCCGGAGTGATCCGTTATCCGAACGAGCGCTCAATCATGCGTTACCATATTCCCTGTTTTCCTGTCAAGAAATATTTGATCAGGACAGCGGTTTTGAGAAAAGGGAATATGGCGAATACATTCCCAGCCCGCAGCTTACCCGGATATTTTTTCCGGAAATTTATCATATTTTCATACAAAAAGGAGATTTCATCACATGGACAAGATCACCTGTCAGGACAAACCCTGGCTGGCACATTATGAAAAACATGTTCAGGCCAGTCTGAAGTACGAAGAAACCTGTCTTCCTGCTTTTCTGGAAAGATCAGCACAAAAGTATCCGGACACGCCTGCCCTGATTTTTCAGGGATACAAACTCACATACCGGGGGCTTCTGGATATGGTCAACAGTTTTGCGGCCTGTCTGCATGACTTTGGCGTGCGCAAAGGCGACAGTGTTGCGATTCTGCTGCCCAACCTGATTCCATGTGTGGCAGCTTATTACGCGATTATGAAAATCGGGGGCGTTGCGGTCATGAACAATCCCCTGTACTCGGACAGGGAACTGGAACACCAGTTCAAAGATTCTGCCTCAAAAGTGCTGATTACGCTGGATCTGCTGGGAAACCGCATGATTGATCTGCGTCCCAAAACCAAAATCCGGCAGATTGTTTACACCTCCATCGGCGATTATCTGCCCTTTCCCAAAAACCTGCTCTTTCCCTTTGTGGGGAAAAAGAAAAAACTGGCCGCGGATGTCAAACCTGCGGAAAATGTATACAAATGGAAGGAAATGATTGCCAAATATCCGCCTAATCCCCCGAAAACAGACATTTCCTTTGCAGATATAGCCATGTATCAGTACACGGGTGGCACAACCGGAGTTTCCAAAGGCGTGATGCTCACCCATGCCAACCTGAGTCAGCAGGTGCAGCAGATCGCGGGATGGTTTCCGAGTTTTGGCACAGGCGGAGAGATTCTTCTGGGCGCGCTGCCCTTTTTTCATGTGTTCGGACTTTCCACAGCCATGAATCTGTCCATTTTCATGGGATGGAGCAATATTCTCATTCCCAAACCCCAGCCGGAACCGCTGCTGGAGGCCATTGCCAAATTCAGGCCCACCTTCGCTCCTCTGGTTCCGACCATGTATATCGGTCTGCTCAATCATCCGGACATTCAGAAAACCAATATCCGTTCCATCAAGGGCTGCTTTTCCGGAAGCGCGCCCATGCCTGTGGAAGTCATCCGGGATTTTGAAGCCAAAACTGGAGCCATTATTGTGGAAGGATACGGTCTGACAGAAACCACCCCGGTCACGCATGTCAATCCCTTTAACAAAGAAAAGCGGAAAATCGGCAGCATCGGGCTGCCCATTTCCGACACAGAATGCCGCATTGTCAGTCTGGAGGACGGAGAGACCGATATGCCTGCGGGCGAAGAGGGAGAACTGCTCATTCGCGGCCCCCAGGTTATGAAAGGCTACCGCAATATGCCGGGTGAAACAGACGCAGTGCTGACCAAAGACGGCTGGCTGCATACGGGCGATATTGCCAAAATGGATGAGGAAGGCTATTTCTTTATTGTGGATCGGAAAAAAGACCTGATTATCTGCGGAGGATACAATGTTTATCCGCGTGACATTGAAGAGGTTTTTTACGAGCATCCCAAAGTGCAGGAAGCCTGCTCCATCGGCATTCCCCATCCGCACCGGGGCGAGGCAGTGAAGGTTTTTGTTGTTCTCAAACAGGGAGAGAAAGCCACTGTGGAAGAACTGATGGAACACTGCAAAAAAAGACTGGCCACCTACAAACTGCCCTCAGAAATCGAATTCCGGGATGAACTGCCCAAGACCAATGTGGGAAAAATCCTGCGAAAGGATCTCCGGGCAGAGGAACTGGCAAAGCGGGGGAAGTAAATCTGCATCTGAAAAAAGACACAAAGCCCGGCGGAAAATGCCGGGCAGATTTATACCGAATCGCCATTAACATGATACAATCTGCACTCCCGCCGAGGTGATCCGGAGGAGTGCAAAAATTAAGCTGAGCGGTTTTTTGCATCTGATCCGGAGGAGTGCAAAAATTGAGCGGAGCGGTTTTTTGCATCTGATCCGGAGGAGTGCAGAAATTGAGCGGAGCGGTTTTTTGCATCTGATCCGGAGGAGTGCAAAAATTAAGCGGAGCGGTTTTTTGCATCTGAATCCGGAGGAGTGCAAAAATTAAGCGGAGCGGTTTTTTGCACAGTCATAAAGGACAAATGTTAAGGAAAATACTATAAATCAATGGCAAATTGGTGGGAAACCGGTACAGCAATTTTCAAATCCCTAAGCACTTTCCGTTACAGAAATCCCAAAGCATTCATTGCCTGATTCTGCGTGGACGGTGAAACATGCCCGTTCACAGCCGGATGCGTCAGAAACTCTTCTATTTTGAGTTCCCCCGTCTTTCAGGGCATCCCGTGATTTCATTTTGTGAAACCGGATAAATCTCTTAATCCAGTCACAGTATGATCGCTCTGTATGTATTGAGTAATGATGAAGCTGCATCACCTCACGAACCTCATCCATGATTTTTCTGTTTTTTGCGCTTGACATAGACCGCCTTATAAAATATATTAACTGATGTTACGCCGAATCGTCATACCGGCGAAAGCCGGAATCCGGAACGACTGACAGTGCCGGATTCCGGTTTTCACCGGAATGACGGGAAATGCAGCAGTCTGCCGGGTTCTGAAGGATCGGCGTAACATCAGATATTAAATAGAACAATATTCAAAAAGGAAAAATCTGTCAGGGAAAAGTTTCCCTGATAAGTGGCATTTTGGGGTGTTATCAGGGAAAACTGATCTGATAATCAATGGGTATGTATTCCCAACCCTCTATAATATAGTAGCCCCAACCTATATCCAAAATATTGATTTTATAAATAGATATTCACATGAATCAGGGTATGGTTTTACCGGTTCCCTTAGCGTAAACAGGAATACATAACCCATCGTTGCAGCGGACAAAAGGCCTGTAGTTTCACAGCGGTTTAACCGGTAAATGCCGGGGCCTTTTGCCGCTGAACTTGGCGTTAGGCAGAAAAATACCCCATACAGAAGCAGGTAAAAATGACATTTACAGAAGCGAAACACGAGTTTGACAATAAATATGGGACTGCAACAGATTACGACTGTTTCCTAACCGAGCATTTGACTTTTGGACGAAAGACCAATTTCAAAAAGAAAAACGGACAACGAAACGAGCAATATTACAAGTGGCAATTCCTATATTCCATTGTGCAATCAGGACTTTTTGCCAAAGACTATATCGGGACAGAAGTTCAATTCCCGAAAGGCAACAAATCTTCTGCACCACTCAAACTTGACGGAGCAATTTTTGACGACATTACTTGGTTTGACAAATACAAGGACTATCACGAAAACGGAAACAATGAAAGTTTAGAGTGGCTTCGTGAACACTTGATTGTTGCCCTTGAATTTAAAAAGGAAGACAACAAGAATGTAGCTGATGTTTGGGACAAACAACTGAAAGCATATCTAAACGAAAGTCGCAGAATGTTTTGTTTGGCTGTTTTGTATGACACCGAAAGACTTTATTTATTCCGTAAATACAACAACAAATTTTTAAGATACAGCGAAGAGTTTAACACCAAAGGCGAAGAGAGCAAGACAAAGGAACTTGCTTTGCACCTTCCCGACCCTTACTTAAACTTACCAAGTTTTGATGATTTATTAGAGTGGACAGAAACCCAAGCGGTTGAACGTTCTAAAAGGGCTATTAATGACTTAGATATTATTTCGGGAGTTCATTCAACGCAAATCAATGATGCTATGAGTAGCATTTTGCGAACAATGGACAAAGTGGGAATGGTAAACCAAAAAGGTTTTGAAATTCTTATCCAAATTCTTTCTCTAAAAATCTATGATGAAAAAAGAAACGAAAAAACGCCAAAGCGTTTTTTGGACTTTTACATTACAGACGAAGAAAAGAATTTTAAAACACTTGCTGATAAACCACTTCAAGAATTTATTAAGCGTATCAATGATTTAAGGGAAGAAGCATCAGGAACGTATTACCGTATTTTAAAAGACAATCCGCTCAACATAAAGAACGAAAACCATATCAAAGTTTTGATTGAAGTGGTTTATCAGTTTCAGGATTACTCATTTGTTCGTTCCCACAAAACCGACCTTTACCAGTTGGTATTTTACAAGTTTGCAACACCATTTTCCAAAGACCAAAACGCACAATTCGTTACACCGCTTCCTCTAATTGACTTTTTGGTAAACATTGTAAATCCCAGAAATGGCGAAACAGTAATTGACCCGACAGTAGGTATTGCTGATTTTCTTTCGGTTTCCTATGTGAACTCAAACAGCAAGTTGGACGACAACAACATTTTTGGAATGGACATTGACGAACAAATGGTAATGCTTGCTACATTGAATATGCTTTTAAATGGAGATGGCAACGCAAAAATCAAAGCAAAAACAGGTTATGGTTCATTGCTTTCGAAATTTGACCATAAAGGCGACATTCTTGACCTTGTGCCGACAATGAACCAAAAGGGAAATTGGGACGATAGACCTGACGACAACCAACTAAAAAAATTTGATGTAGTGCTTACCAATCCGCCTTTTGGTGAAGACCGTGCATTTGCGCCAAAAGACGACAAAGATTTGGAAATGATACAGTGCTACGAACTTTGGCACTTGTATAGCAATAAAGGAGAAGAAAAAACAGAAGGCAAAAAGAAAAAAGCCGAAAAACAGGCAAATAAAATAGATTTGGGTGTAGTGTTTCTTGAAAATGCTTACCGCATTTTGAAAGAGAATGGCAGAATGGGCATTGTGCTTTCTAATTCCATTGCAAGCATTGACACGCACAAAATTGCCCGTAAATGGTTAATGGACAAAATGAGAATTGTTGCCATTTTTGATTTACCAGCCAATGTGTTTGCAGAAACAGGTGTAAATACTTCAATTATTGTTGCCTACAAACCCAAGGAAAAGGAATTGGCAAAATTGAAAAAACAGAACTACCAAATTTTCACAAAAGACATTCAAAGAATTGGTTATGAAGTAAAGACAAGCAAAAGAGTAAAATTCTTTTCGCCAAACTATAAAATCAATTACGAAAACTTTGAAATAGAAATTGACAAAGACGGTAGAGCCTTACTTGATGAAGAATTTACTGAGACGATTGCAGATTTTAAAAAGTGGTGTTTGAGCCAAGAAAAACAATTACAGGACATTTTTATCAAGGCTAAGTAAGTATGAGCAATAGTTACGTTAAAACACCAACAGCAATTTCGTTTTCTCACATTGTAGAAAACGATTTTACGCTTTCTTCTTCGCAGTATATGGATTTAATAATGCCTAATCAAAATTTCCATTATGTAAGGGATTTTTTAAGCAGACCATTACAGCGAAAAGATTTAGGAGTTGAAGTTGGTTCACTCAACTACATTGGACAATCAACACATTATTTTTTACGCACAAGAGCATTACAATCACACACATTTTTACCGGAAATTACAAGCGAAACGGCTTTGCCAATAATGCCAAATTGCTATGTGAGAATGAATTTGAAAAAGGGTGATTTGATTATTTCAAAAGATAGCAATATTGGTGAAATAGTGATTTTGGATAAAGACTATCCAAACTATATGCTTTCGGGTGCATTATACAAACTTCCTGTATCCGAGAAGAAATATTATTTGTTGGCATTTATCAAGCATAATATTTTTCGTGAGCAATTGGACTTTATGGTACCAAAAGGTGCAACAATAAGACACGCAAAAACTTTGTTTTTGGATTGTAAAATCCCAATGCCAAATTATAACGCAGAAGAAACTATCCAGTTTGTAGAGTTGCTCACCGAAGCAATCATAAAAAAAGAAAAATTAATCAAACAAAGACACATAAAGATATTGAATTGCGTCAAAGATGAATTACTTGAAAATCAAAAGCAGAACAAATTCAAATACGAATTTCCGAAAATTGAAGACCTAAATTTTCATAATAGATTAGATGCAACATTTCATTCAATAAAGCATAAAAGGTTGATGTTCCCAACCATAAATTATAAAAATGGATTTGCACCATTAACAGAGCAAGGTTTGCAACTAAAACCAGGCCCAAGCCTTGAAATAAAGATTTTGGAGATAAGAGTTGACAGCGAGAAATATATAAATGGATTTTACAGACTTATTACGCCAAAGCAAATATTAAATTATGGCGTTACAGATAACGAGCAATTCATAGGGACACCCAAAAAAATTCCAACCATTCAATATGGAGATATATTATTTGGTGAGAGTGGCACAGGTAGAACAATGGTTTATTTAGATAAGAACACAAATACTAAGTAACCTTCCATATATTTTGTGGTATAAAGTTTTCAAAAAACAGAATATATT
>CAZHPS010000108.1:0-16243 GCA_964534335.1 uncultured Desulfobacterales bacterium | reverse complement strand
CTCTCAAGAGGGGAATTGATACCATAAAATCTAAATTGGTCATGTACTACTACATGACCACGTTGAATTTTGGATAATCAGCGTAGGTCGGATTAGCGTCAGCGTAATCCGACACGGTGATTTCGATAATACAAAAAATAAATTGGTCGTGTACTGCTGCTTTGCCAACTTTGATTTTATGATCTGAAGTATACAGAAAAACCGGATTTTTTTGGAAAAATCCGGTTTTTGCAACGCACAGATTCAAGGTGGACAGAGTACTACCCGAAACTGTCCAAACCCCGGTCTCCAGTCCCCAAAATTCACAGTCCGTCCTGAATTCCCTCCCTGTCACATCCGCCGGAAGTCACTTCAATTTCTGTGCGTTTCTGGTAGGTTTCAAACAGTTTCCAGCGTACCACCGGAATTTTCAGCAGCATATGTCCGGGAATCTGGAACACCTCTGTGTCTTCCACCGCGCGTATGCAGTATCCGCCTGTTTTCTGGAACAGAACGCCTTCTTCCCCAAAGAAATGGGCAGGATAAAGGATTTCCACAATATTTGTATCCACGCATTTCTCCAGTTTGCCGGATTTGACAATGAAAATATCCGAATACACAGTCTGGGGAAATACCTGGCCCTGAACATAATATTTGGATTTCATTGCTTTTGCAAGACTGTTCTGGGTGGGATAGGACACCACTTCCCCCAGCAGCCAGGTCTGCTGCAGAAATTCCCGGTTTTTCTGCAGAAGTTTGATATTTTCGTACAGATTGTTGCGCATGACAAACTGGAAATACAGTGTGCGCGGAATGCGCAGTGCCTGAACAAAATTGGATGCACGGTAGGTTCCTGCCGCGGGAATTCCGTCAAGGGCAGACATTTCACCCACCAAAGCACCGGCGGACAAAATATTATGCATACCTGTTTCTGACTGAATCCGTTCCACATTCCCGGTAAGTATCAGATATATCTCATTGGTGACAAGACCATCTCTGAGGAGAATGGAATGGGGGTTGAAAGTGATCATGGTGTTGTTCAGCAGAATTCTGAGATCGTGTATGGGAGCCTGGGGGAAATAAGCCTGGAGAAACTCCAGAGCAAAAAGATGCAGATAGTTCTGTGATGTGGGAATCAGCACATCCACCATGCCAAAGGGTGCACCGGATCCAATCTCCTTCTGTTCATTGCTGAGTTCCGATGATGTATGGGACAGAATGATCTTGTCTGAAGTATCTGATTTGAAATCTTTTGCATCTCCGTGTATCAGACCTCCGCCCACGTCCAGTTTTTTGACATGGAAACTGGTCAGATAGATTTCCTTAACTTTTTCAAAATATTCCTGTGAGATTCCAATGGCTGAATCATCGGTGGTGACAAATTTGCCAAGAACATCAAGGGACACAATATCGGCAAAATGGGCATAGGTGCGGTATCCGTTCTCCCAAAGGGTACGGAACATGAGAATGCTGGTTTCCACCGGATGTGGGGAAAACACGGGTTTGACTTCCAGCCCGCTGATGTCATTCCATGTGTCAAAGTTCAGATCATGCACCTCAAAATACTCAAAAAGATTTGACTCGCTCATGGACATCAGCGCGGAAAGTTTCCGGGCCACCGAAGCCCTGACCAGAGGTGTTGCAAAATATTTGATCCGATGATCCGAGCGCATCAGCATGGTGAAACCCGCGAAATGATCATCATGCGCGTGGGTGTGGAAAATGCCTTCAATTTCATTGACCCCGATACCCAGAGCCCGCAGGCTGTAAAGCACGTTGGGACCTGCGTCAATAAGATAAATCTTTCCCTGAAACATCAGAATGCTGGACATGCAGGGATGATTGATATTCCATCCGTCCCCCTCGCCGGAATGGATGACAGCAAAATATTCCCGGCTGATATGATGAAATCCCAGTGGATAGGGAGGTTCATAACTTTTGTGGGGAGGAAGATTGAGATCCACGGCAACGGTTTCATTTTCATAGCGGAACTCAAACACATTCAGACGGATACGGCGAATCCAGACCCCGTTGCGGATTTCCACAGGCTGATTTTCCACAATCCTGGTGTCCAGAAGTTCCTCAGCCGGGCTTATCCTTCCGAAAGCGAATTTGAGTTTGAGACGCATCATTTCACGGGCCTGTTCCTGGGAAATGCCGGTGCTCATAATTTCCTCTTCGGAAACCAGTCCGTAGTTTCCCCGGTAAATGTACTCAATCTGGGCATGCACCTGCTCGGCCAGACCGATAAGCATGGGTTTCAGTCCCGTATTGTTGGGATGTTTCGGCAGAATCATGCCCTGGCGGTAGAGCATCTGCAGTACAGGAAACTCGGCCAGATTTGCAAAACTGCCGTTCTGCACAAGCACATCCGACAGCAGAACAGCATTGGGACCGGTTTCATACCTTACCCCCTCTTTTTCTTTGGGAATAATCAGTCCCCGTTTCATAAGATGTTTGACACTGTCAGCAGGACATCCGCACTGCACCCAGAGTCCGGCTTCAGGAATTTCGATCAGATAAAGACCGTCTGCAACCCAGTATTTTGTTATTTTTGCCATTTATGTCACCTATTCATCTGCTGGTTACTGTTGGAGTTGTTCGGAGCGGAATTTAATATCTAATACGGATACATCCAAATATCAAGACATAATTGCAGTATTCCTGTTTGCCTGCGGATTTTCCATGCAAGAAAGAGCATGTTTTCCGGCATGATTTTCCATCACCGGACTTCCTATGAGTTCGGACAGTGGAAGCACGGAAAATCCCTTTTTTCTTATCCCCCGCAAAAGCATGTCCACTTCCCCCAGCCATTCGGATAGGCAGTGCGCGGGTATTGGGCATGTATCGTGAAGCAGAACAATATCATCTGACCGGATTTTGCCGAGGATTCGGGTCGCCAGATTCTTGATCCGGCGGTTTCCTCCATCCGGCCCCCGGCAACTGAAATTGACGGTATAAAGCCCGTTTTTCCGCAGGACTTCCCGGAGCCGGGGATTGGTAATGCCCACAGGCGGCCTGAAGACATATGTCCTAATGCCAAGACCTTCCAGTATATTCTGATTTTTTTCAATTTCCCCGGCAAGGAGTCCCATATTTTTTAGCATAATCAGGTTGTCATGACTGTAGGTATGATTGCCCACAGAATGCCCCATCGCAATGATTTCCCGCATCAGATCCGGATATGCCTCCGCGTTTTTTCCGCATACAAAAAAAGTGGCTTTGCATTCATGCAGGGAAAGTATACGGAGCAGTGCCGGAGTGGATACAGGATCCGGGCCGTCATCAAAGGTCAGGGACACTGCTTTTTTTCCGGTACTGCCCCGTGTCACGACAGGAAGAAAAAAACAGGAACCCGGCAGAAAAGGGGCCCCAGCGCAAAGAATCACAAACAAAACCAGAGGCACAGCCGCGAACCTCAGATCAAAATACGATAAGAGTATGGCCCAAGTCCATGCTGCAATGCCGGTTTTTTCCGCCAAAGACAGTTTTGCAATGTTCCCTGTCATATCATTGTCCTGTCCGAAGTGCTTATTATGAAATCTGAGAACTATAGCCTTTAAGAAAATAGTTTTGGGGTTGTCTTAAATTTTAAATTGTTTAAATTCGGTATGTTAAAAAATCAGCTACCCCAAAATAATTATCTTAAACACTATAATTGTGCATTAATCTTTGTGGGACTTTGCTCCTTTGTGTCTTCGTGGCAGTCTGAAAACAGCGGGTACACAAAATTTTTTTGCTGAAATATTTTTTGGATTTAATAAGTAAGGTTCCATAAATTTTCGGGCATAAAATTTTCAAAAAAACCGGATTTTTCGGAAAAATCCGGTTTTTTTGAATACACGAAAATTTTTGTTTGCCTGCTTATTACCCTGTCATAACGCATTCCGCAACCGGTTTGATAAACTGCTGGCGCAGACTGTAGGTGTATGCCCCCTGGCAGGGAATCAGCAGCAAATCGCCTGTTTCAATGCCTTGGCCGAAATAAGTGTATCCCCAGATGTCATGCGGTGTGCAGAGGCAGCCGAAAACATAGCATTCATGTTCCGTCAGAGAGGGACGGCTCAGGTTGATGACCGGAAAATAATCCGTCTCGAAACGCTCCCATCCGATATTGTTAATGCCCGCGTCAGTAATGACAATATCATCTGCTTTTCTGTCCTGAACCTTCATAAGCAGGTGCATGGCATCATTGCAGATCCATCTGCCCGGTTCTGTGTATATGCGGCAGGTTAAGACAGGAAAAATATGCTCCCGGAGAGCCTTGCCTATGTCAGATGCAAATTTTTCAATGGGATTTGACGCATATTTGTAACGCCCCATGATTCTGGGATTTTCCGGTGACACAAGCCTCTGCATTTGTCCGGCTGGAGTTCCCTCCCATTGCAGCCATTCTCCCTGTGCAGGCCAGTATCCGCCGCCGATGTCAATGAATTCAAGTGCGGACAGATATTTTTTATCCATCATTTTCAGACATTTTCCCACGCGTGCGATAAAATCTGTCTGTGCTGAGGGATTCAGATTCCAACTGGTGTGAAACTGTAGACCGCTGACTTCCACATTTCCGGTTTTTCGTGCTTCACGCAGAAAATCTTCCAAAGCAGAAAGAGGTATGCCGAATTTGCGCCAGAGTCCCTTTTCCTGAGTGGTCAGACGGATTCCTGCCTTTACCTGAATTCCCTGATTACGGGCCATTTCACTGATCCGCCGGAGTTCGGTAAAACTGTCCATGAGAATAGTCACACGTTCCGCATTGACCAGTGCCAGCCCAAGTTCCGCATCATTTTTTCCCGGGCCGCTGAAGATAATATGTCTGCATCCCAGAGAAAGGGCTGTTTCCAGTTCCGGGCCTCCTGACACATCCAGTCCCATACCTGCCTGCATGAGACACTCTGCAATGGCATGATGGTTGTTGCTTTTCATGGCGTAAAACACGTCCACATCTCTGATTTCATTTATGAAAGCCTGCAGAAAATGCTTTGCCTGTCTGCGCAGGACATCTGTTTCGATGATCCAGAGCGGCGTTCCCTTATCCGCAGAAATTTTCAGAAATTCAGATGATCTGTTGACAAAAGAAGCGACAAAGGGGAAAAGTTCCTGATCTTCGAGGAACCGGGGAAGGTTATCTGTCAGTTGTTTCATAATAATTTTGAAATATCACAATTCAGTTTTTGTGTTCTTTGTGAACACATTCCATAAAACCCGGTTATGCCTCTGCAGGAACATGGCAGGCCGAAAGCCGGATTTTTACCCTGTACAAATGTGACATGAATGTCAAGGATAAGAGATAAATGAAGAACCTTTGGAAAATTATAGAAGTGACCGACATCATATTTGTTTTCCTGGCTATGCTGCTGATCTCTCCCATAAGGGGTTACTGCAGGATTATTTCAAACATTTCGAGGCTCATCAGGCCAGCTTCCTGTTCTGAAACGACCGCATTTTTTTCCAGGTTCATTGCAACTGTACTGGTCATTTCACCACTTTTCATGGCAGATCCGCTTCACAAACGGCACATTTCTTTTTTATTGGCTGCCTGGTTCAATTGTTCTCTCTTTATTCTCGCATCCATTATCGGAGTAAAGGCTGCGATCTGTGAGGTGGTAACATGGTTGAAAAACAGAGTTTATCGTAAGATTATTTAAAAATTAAGTTGCTTGTGCACTACTTATATCCTGATTCATAACATGACAGCGAATATTTTTAAAGCACAAAAGTCAGGAAAAGGAAAAAAACTGTTAAGTAAGCCAGCATAAATTTTCGGGTATAAACTTTTCCGAAAAACCGGATTTTTGATACACGAAAACTTTCGCTTGCTTACTTATTGGTTGCCCATCCGGAATTTATGTGCTACAGTAACAAATTTTTATCCGGGCAGACTTGTCCCGTGCCGCTGAAAGAAAGGGCATTAGGAAACTAATGCTTTGTCAAAATTGAACCTGTGAGTGCAGACTCTGCGCCATTTGCACTTTTTTGCTTCCTTTGCGGTTAAACTCACAAAATCAAAACTGACAAAACACTGAAAGAGGGGATGATTTATGCGCCCCATCACAAAAAAATATAACCCTATACAAGCGGAAACAGAATGCACAGAAAACTAGTTATCAACGTCAGCAATCATGAAACCCGTGTGGCCTTACTGGAAGAGGGAACCATTGCGGAACTTTTCATTGAGCGCAAAGACGATTCAGACATAGCCGGAAATATCTACAAAGGCAGGGTGCAGCGGGTTCTGCCCGGAATGCAGGCCGCGTTTGTGGATATTGGCCTGCACCAGGCCGCGTTTATTTATGTGGATGATGTTATCGGGGACAGAGGACAGGAATATCAGGATTTGTTTCCTGATACCAACGGGGAAGGGGATGATGGGGATATGGAAAGTGATGTCCTGTCCGCAGCTCCGGAACCGGAAATCCATATCGAGGATATTCTTTGTGAAGGCCGGGAAATTATGGTGCAGGTGGCAAAATCCCCCATCGGAACCAAGGGATCGCGCGTGACTTCCTATATTTCCCTTCCTGGCCGCTTTTTGGTGCTTATGCCCTCTTCAAACCATGTGGGCATATCCCGGAGGATTGAAGATGAGGAGGAGCGCACCCGTCTGAAAAATCTGATTGCCTCGCTGCGCAAAGACAATCCCGGATATATTGTCAGAACCGCAGCAGAAGGGGTTCAGGAGGAAAAACTTGTCAATGAGATGAAATTCCTGAAAAATCTCTGGGACAACATACAGAAAAAATATACGAATCTGCCGGCTCCGTCCCTGCTGCACCAGGAACTGACGGTCAGTCTCCGTGCTGTCCGGGATCTGCTGACCCATGAGGCTGATCAGGTGGTTGTGGATTCACGGGAAACCTATCTCTCCATTCTTGAATTTCTTGACACCTTCATGCCCCGGCTCAGGGATTCTGTGGAACTTTATGAGGGCAGGGAACCCATTTTTGACGCATACAATCTGGAGGGGGACATATCCCGCGCCTTAAAGAAAAAAGTATGGCTTAAATCCGGGGGCTATATTGTCATTGAGCATACCGAGGCTCTGGTTGCCATTGACGTGAACACAGGCCGGTATGTGGGAAAGCACAATCTGGAGGAAACCATTCTCAAAACCAATCTGGAAGCTGTAAAGGAACTGGCCTACCAGATCCGGCTGCGCGATATTGGCGGCATCATTATTATTGATTTTATCGACATGGAGAAAAAATCAAATCAGGAGAAAATCTTCAATGCCCTGAAAGATGCCCTGAAAAAAGACAGGAACAAAACCCATATCCTGCCCATGTCTGACATGGGACTGATCCAGATGACCCGGAAACGGATCCGCAAGCCCCTAAACCGCTTCCTGTGCGAACCCTGTTTTTACTGTGAAGGCGAGGGCTATCTTATGTCGCGCCAGTCCATATGCTACATTATCTACCGGGAGGCGCTGCGCCAGGCCCAGGACATGTCAGGCGGCAGGATGACCATACGGATGAATCCGGAAATTGCAGAGCTGCTTCACGGTGAGGAAAACCATATCATCATTTCTCTGGAGCGCGTTCTGGGAAAACAGGTGGTGATTTATCCAAATGCGGATTTCCATATGGAGGAATTTGATATTTTTGAAACCGTAAAATGCTGATGACAGTTTTTCATCTTGACGGAAAGATCGGTTTATGCTTAAATTGTATGGTTAATCTGCCGGGCGGAATATGCCCGGTTTTCTGTCTGTATTTCTCATTGTCATATTAAACTTACTTAACAAAAACGGAGGTGTATCATGAAAAGAACGTATCAGCCCAGCCGGATCAAACATGCCAGGACACATGGTTTCAGGAAACGCATGTCCACCCCGCAGGGACGAAATGTAATCAAACGGCGCAGAGCCAAAGGCAGAAAACGGCTGACGGTCTGAGCCCATACCGGGGCGTAAACCATATTGACCTGCGGAAACAGAACCTGTTGAAATTTTCCTACACAAAAGCAGACAGGATTTTAAAAAGATCCGAATTTCTCCGGCTGTCAAAGTCCGGCCGGAAAATCCGCAACAGGTATTTTATTGCATATGTCGGAGAAGGAAACACCGGACGGATCCGTTTGGGAGTCACCGCTACCAGGAGAACGGGCAATGCCGTGATCCGCAACCGGATGAAACGCCTGTGCAGGGAGTTTTTCCGTGTGCACAGGGACAGAATTGCAGGGAAACGGGATATCAGTATTGTTGTCACAAAGGAAGCCGCACAACTGCCGGGCAAGAATTTTTTTTTATCGCTTCAGAACCTGTTTGACAGAATTGAGGGTGGGTATCATTAAAACCATACTGCTTTTGATCATACGGTTGTATCAGTGCATAATATCCCCTCTTCTGGGGCCTTCCTGCCGTTTTTATCCAAGCTGTTCACAGTATGCTTATCAGGCTATCTCCCGTCACGGGGTGGGGAAGGGACTTGTTCTTTCCCTGAAACGGATCCTGCGGTGTCATCCCTTTCATCCCGGAGGATTCGATCCTGTCCCCTGATCCGCGGTCACAAAGAAACACACGCCCCGTTTTTTTTCGGGAATACAGCATGAATACAAGAGGGGACACAGCGGAAATGAGATGCTGATTCCCGGTTGATTTTCTAATGGAGAAGAGAATGGAACAAGCCCGATTGATTTTAGCCTTAGCACTTTCTTTCCTTGTTTTTTTTGTATGGAGTATGTTTGTGGAACCCCCTGTTCCCCCGGTGACAGAGGAAGGCACAAAGCAGATTCAGCCTGCTGATTCCCAGGCACAGCCGGTTCCAGTCCGGACAGCGGAACCGATCCGGTCAGACGAACCGGCAGCCCCCGCGGATCGCAAACCCAGGGTGATCCGGATCAGTTCCCCTTTTTATTCTGTGGAGATTTCGGAAAAGGGAGCAGCATTTCAGAGTTTTGTTCTGAAGAATTACCGGGAGACAATCAATGCGGATTCTCCTCCCAAGCAACTGATTGACCAGGGAACCGGAAGTGTTCTGTCCATGTTCGGAGACGGAATGTCCGGAATGGGGGAAACTCTTTTCAGCGCGGATACAGATTCCGATACTGTGGATATTTATGACAAACCGGTTTCGCTGACTTTTTCATGGCGTTCACCCGCCAATCTGGTCTTTGAAAAGAAATTCTCTTTCTCTCCGGATACCTATCTCATCGGTCTTGAAGTGAATGTGAAAAATCTCTCAGACAGCCCGGTGAAGGGAAATCTGAGTCTTGCCCTGATCAGCCGGGTTCCCGGTGAAACACAGTATTCCTTTGAGGGTCCCAGCGCTTTGATTGACAATTCCCTGGAGCAGGTCAAGATCAAAGATATTGAGGATAAAAGCACCTATGAAGGCAGTGTGGGATGGATAGCCATTGAAAGCCGTTATTTTCTTTCCGGCATCATTCCTGCTGAACAGGGCGGGTCCCGGATGCAACTGATCGTCAGACCGGACAGTATGCTGGAAAACCGCTATGTCGGGCCGGAGAAAACCCTGGCTCCGGGTATGGGGCAGAGCTTTGCATTTGGCCTGTATTTTGGCCCCAAGAGTCTCAAAATACTCAAAAGCCTGCACAACGGCCTGGACAGACTGGTGCATTTCGGCATGTTTGATATTCTTGCCAAACCCTGTCTCTGGCTGATGAACTGGATACATGATTTTATTCCCAACTATGGTGTGGCTATCATTCTGCTGACCCTGCTCATCAAGATTGTCCTGTGGCCCCTGGGAAACAAAAGCTACAAATCCATGAACGAGATGAAGCGGATTCAGCCCCTGATGGCGGATATACGGGAAAAATACAAAGACGACAAACGGAAAATGAACGAGGAACTGATGAACCTGTACAAGATTTACAAGGTCAATCCCATGGGCGGATGCCTGCCAATGATTCTTCAGATTCCTGTATTTTTTGCACTTTACCGTATGCTCTATGAAGCCATTGAACTGAGACACGCGCCCTTTTTCGGGTGGATTCATGATCTCTCAGCCCCGGATCGGCTCTTCAGTTTCGGATTTTCCATACCCTTCATGGAACCGCCTTACGGCATTCCTGTGCTGACCATTATCATGGGAGGCACCATGCTGCTGCAGCAGAAAATGTCGCCTCCGCCCGGAGATCCCGGGCAGGCCAGGATGATGATGTTTATGCCCGTGATTTTCACTTTTATTTTCATCAATTTTTCATCCGGACTTGTGCTTTACTGGCTGATAAACAACATCCTGTCCATTGCGCAGCAGTATTATATTTTAAAGAAAAATGCTTAAAATTAAGGAGGTCTTATATGTCGTCCTGTTTGGAATTTGAAGGCAAGGCTGTTGAGAATGCAGTCCAGAAAGCCTCTGAGGAACTGAACATCCCCAAAGACAAACTTAAATATAATGTCGTTTCCCACGGATCCTCCGGCATTTTCGGGCTGGTTGGTGTGAAAAAAGCCAAAATCTGCGTATTTCTTCCAGAAGCAGTTGAAGAGGAAAAGGATGAGAGTGAGGAAAAGGAGCAGAAGGAACGGTCAGAACGGAACCGGCCCAGGCGCAGGAAAAATATGGATGAGCCGGCAGCCAAAAGCGTATCCTCCCTGGTAAAAGAAGCCTTCAATGATTCAGAAGATATTCCGGTCAGTGATACACGCGACAAGGCCACAGAAGATGTACCCGACAGTGATGCAGAAGATGATTCGGATGACACTTTTGCCAAAGCACCCCGGCCTGCTCCCAAACCCTATGTTCCTGTGGATCTTTCCCACAAATCAGTTGTAATGGGCAAAGAGGCCCTGCAGCGCATTGTTGATTTTATCACCTCTGAAGCCCGGATTGAGGTGAAAAACGGTGAAGACAGGCTGGAGTTCAATGTCGAAGGCGGAGATACAGGTGTTCTGATTGGCAAACGGGGACAGACCCTGGAAGCCATTCAGTATCTCATTGAAAAGGTTGTGAACAAGCACAGCGAAGAACGGATCCGCATACAGGTGGATGTGGAAGGATACCTGCAAACCCGTAAAACCAATCTGGAAAGTCTTGCCAGGAGGCTGGCAGACAAAGCCAGGAACAGCGGAAAGCCTTCCACTCTCGGACAGATGAACGCACATGACAGAAGAATTGTGCATCTGGCCCTGAAAGATGACAGCGATGTCAGAACCCAGAGTATGGGAGACGGTTTTTACCGCAAACTGGTCATTTTTCCCAAACGGAAGAATTTTCGCCGGAAAAAGATGTACTAGGGCCTGTATCAGAACAAAGTGTTGCCAAGCCCTTAGAGGCTGTATCAAAATAACCTGTTCCAAACCCTAATGGTTTTCAAAACCATTAGGGTTTTTGAACATTAAAATTGCACAGATTATTTTTTATAAGCCCTTAGGGTTTTAAAAAACCCTAAGGGCTTTTCTTACAGGAAAACAGCAGAGGTTATTTTGCCACAAATCCCAAGCCCGGACATATACCATTACCTGAAACATTTGCAGAGGTTCAGATTCAGATCTGAATTCCGCACAGAAAAACTCTGTGTGACTCTGAGGAAACTCTGTGTGACTCTGCGGTTTAAAATCCGCCCGGCAGAAGTATAAAAATGTTTTAAGTATCGGTATAATTCCGTTAAACAGAGAGTATGCAATGGAAAAAATCCATATCGGAACCCAGTCGTTTCTGTATCCCATGCCGGTGGTTCTGGTGGGAACAGTGGTGAATGGCAGGCCCAATTTTATGACCGTGGGCTGGATTTCCCGTGTGAATTTCAAACCGCCGCTGCTGGGCATGGGAATCAGCAAAGGTCATTACACTGCAAAGGGGATTTTGGAAAACAAAGCTTTCAGTGTCAATATTCCCAGTGCGTCAATGGCTGAGATAACAGATTACTGCGGCATTGTTTCCGGAAAAAAACAGGACAAATCCTGGCTGTTTGATCTTTTTTACGGTGAAGTCAAAACCGCACCCATGATTCGGGAATGTCCCCTGACAATGGAGTGCAGGCTCGATCAGACCGTGGAACTGCCAAGCAATTACCTGTTCATTGGTGAAATCGCAGGAGTTTATACCGAAGAACAGTACATCACGGACGGCTGCCCGGATATTGAGAAAATGAATCCCCTGTCGCTGACCATGCCGGACAACCGTTACTGGAAAACAGGAGAATGTGCGGGCAGTGCATGGAAGATGGGAAAAAATTGGAAGAAAAGGGAGGAATGAAATTGAAAATCGTGTGTGTGAACGGAAGCCCCAGAACCAAAGGCAACAGTGCCACCCTTGCCGGACATTTCTGTGAAACTGCGGAAAAAGCCGGAGCCGAGGTGAATACCTGGTTTGTGAACAAACTGGATTACAAAGGCTGTCAGGGGTGCTATGCGTGCAAAAACAAGTCGGACAGATGCGTGGTCAAAGATGATCTTGCCCAGGTGCTGGAGGCTGTCCGGGACTGTGATGTGCTGGTTCTTGCCTCGCCTGTGTATTACGGAGATGTGTCATCACAGCTCAAAGCCTTCATAGATCGCACCTTTTCCTTTGTGACTGCGGATTTTGCCACACGGCTGAATCCCGGAAAAAAGACCGTGTTCATCCTCACGCAGGGGGACCCGACTGAAGAGAATTTCAGCGATATTTATCCCCGGTATTCCACTTTTTTCAACTGGATGGGATTTGAAACCGGCGGACTGATCCGTGCCTGCGGTGTCAGCGATCCCGGTGAAGTGGCAAACCGGCCGGAAAATATGAAACAGGCCGAAGAAATGGCATGGAAAATCGCAGGGTAAAGGAAATGATGTACGGATTCAGGCATAATTCGCACCAACCAAAAGGTTAATCAGTCTGATTCGGATAATACCGGTTCGCCATTGACTTTATACAATCAGCAACTGATCCGGAGGAGTGCAGAAATTAAGCGGAGCGGTTTTTTGCACAGCCGGAACTGCGGAAAAAATGACAGTATTGGATTAAACCAATGGAGAATCGGTATGATATTGTTTTTTTTGGGAAATTCCTTGCAGAAGCTGGAAACAGGGCTGGAGAAATAAATTCCAAAAAGAAAAAAAGGATCAGTCATTTCTGACCAATCCTCTGATTTTTTTTGGTGACCCCAATGGGAATCGAACCCATGTTTCCGGCGTGAGAGGCCAGCGTCCTAGGCCGCTAGACGATGGGGCCGTGAAATACTCAGTTATAAAAAAAAGTATATATACGAAAAAAATGCTTTTGTCAAATACTATTTCAGGGAAAATCATAAATGACAGATCAAATGCAGGACAGGAGCAGTCACCTGATCACAGAAGAACCCTATTACCTTGTCACCGGAAATGAAAAACAACTGTTTGAGGCGGCTTACAATGCCCGGCTGCCCGTGATGCTCAAAGGCCCGACCGGATGCGGCAAGACCCGTTTTGTGGAATATATGGCATGGCGGCTGAAACGGCCTTTGATTACAGTTGCCTGCCATGAGGATCTGTTTGCATCTGATCTTATTGGCCGTTATCTGCTGATGCAGGATGAAACTGTCTGGCAGGACGGCCCTTTGACCCAGGCTGTGCGCATGGGAGCCATCTGCTATCTGGATGAGGTGGTGGAAGCCAGAAAAGATACCACTGTGGTCATTCATCCGCTCACGGACAACCGCCGCACCCTTGCCATTGACAAAAAAGGGGAAATCATTCCGGCACATCCGGATTTCGTGCTGGTCATATCCTATAATCCGGGGTATCAGTCTGTTCTCAAAGACCTGAAACAGAGCACCCGGCAGCGTTTTGTGTCTCTGGAATTTGATTATCCTGCACCGGAAAAGGAGACGGAAATTGTTGCCAGCGAAGGGGGAATTGATACGGAAACAGCCCGGCAACTGGTGACTCTGGGAGGAAAAATCCGAAATATCCGGGAGCATGGTTTAAGCGAAGGGGCAGGAACCCGGCTGCTGATTTATGCCGCCCGTCTGATTCGGGGAAATGTGCCGGTTCGTGATGCCTGTCTTGCCGCCATATGTCTGCCCCTTACAGATGATGCCAGACTCCAGGAAACCCTGTTCGATCTGATTGATGATATTTTCTGATAGATCTGCTGCTGTTTTTTATTTCACAGCCTGCCAAACCAGTCTCTCAAATCCCACAGATAACACAGAATAAACCCTCAGACGCAGAATATCCCCGTATATTTTTACCAGCTTTTTTCCGTATTCACGTGCCTGCGCCTCAGCCTCCCCGCATTTTTTCTGCACTGCCGGGATTTTTCCCAGTTCCCCGGTGGACATTTTTCTGATCTCCGCACCCGTCAGCCCGGTATCATGCAGGGGGATATATTTGAATTCCATCAGAATATCCGGCAGTTCATAGTGCCGCATGTCCGGACGCACGATCATGGTGAGATCAGCATAACGCCTTTCTATGGGTGTTTCCGAATCCATGATGTAAAGGCTGTCATTGTACAGCAGGGAGAGAAACACAGTTTTGACAGTGAGTTCATCGGCCCGCAGATAATCCCGGTTGTCAAAAACAGCAAAGCAGGTCTTTTCGATGAGATCGCAGAGGGGCTGCATGTCACCTGTCCGGTAAAACATGCGGGTGACATTCCGTATTTCATCCATGCCGGATTCCGGAAGCAGCATTTCCCGGATGCGTTCCGCGTACAGTTTCCGGATGACCAGATTAGGGATTCTCAGAACCAGCTCCCCCATCTCATCAGGTTCCTCAGACAGGGTCAGCACACCGAAATAATACAGCAGGGAAGCCATGAACACCCTGTCCTTTTTCGCATTCAGCACATCCTCCACCCCGAAGCGGTCAGACAGTTCCGGAATACGCACCGGACGTTCTCCGCCCAGAGCATCGGCAATCACCTTTTCTCCGCCCGGAAGCCCTGAAATATAAATAAGTTTTCCCCTGTCCGGAGCCAGATTCCCGTCCAGCATCTTTCTGGGATATGCGCAGGTTTTCTGAAAATTTTTCAGAAAATACAGGGCCAGTGTGGGATTGTAAACCCGTTCCCCGGAATCCTGACTGAAACAGTATCCGTTGTAAAAAGTGCGCATCAGCAGAAGTGCTTCGGCTGTTTTTTCCGCAGAAAAACCGCATTCATCAGCGACATCGCCGAGCATGTTTCCGGTTTCTGTTTCGGAAAAACCGCACAGATCATTAAATTCAGGCATCAGGGAACTATTTTCAGCTATGTTGTGACCGCTGGTGATGTCACTCAGCACAACCGGGGACACACCTGTGATAAAAGTCCTGTCCAGACCCTGTCCGGCACTTGCGGCCTTGATCACCTTGAAAAGGGATTTCAGATAGCCCTCGCCGTAGACCAGGGATTTGTAACTGGTTTCGCTCCCGCGTCTGCCCCCCATCATAACCTCATTGGCGAAATTGTCATATTCGTCAATCAGCAGATAAAGTTTATGCTCTGTCTGCTGAACAGCAATCAGAAGGGACTGAAATGAATCCTGGGCATTGCCGGGATTGATCCGTATTTCTTCCGTAAGAAAATCACGGTAGTAAAGTGAAAAAGCCCTGATCCGGCTGTTTACGTAATCATAAAGATTCTGCTGAATGGTTTCAGGTTCACCGCCCGGACTGACTGCGGAGAAATCCCATTTCATGACAAAATACCGGCTGTGAAGCTTTGTGGGATTTTTTCCGATATGCAGATGACCGAAGAGTTTGTCAAACCTGTCTGCTTTGGCGATGTCATAATAATTTTCCAGCATGGAAAGCAGCAGACTTTTTCCAAACCGTCTGGGCCTGAGGAAGAGCAGATGTTTGCCCGCTGTTTCGATCTTCGGTATGTGTCCGGTGCGATCAGCATAAAAATAATTTTCTGTGATAATATCATAAAAATCACAGAGTCCGTATGGAAATTTTGTCATTGCCCCTCCTTGCGTGAGTTCACTGCCCTGATTTGAAGTTTATTTTCCAAATTACCATGTTTTTTTCCCTTTTGCAAGGCGAAGGCAGAAAGGAAGCCGCCTGCATTTCCGAAATTTTTTGCGTGAATTTCCAATACAGTGGCAAATATAACCTGTTTTATATTGCAGGAACAGATTTTTTATGATAGCATTTTTTGCAGTTCACAGATTCCACTGGGTTCAGAATAAGGACTGGTCTGTAATTTTTTTATAATTCTTTGCACCAGTTCAAACATTCGGGTTCTCCAAAACTTTCTGAAAAACCGGTTTCCCCTGCCTTGTTCTCTCCTGCCGGTTTCATAAGAACATTTTTCTCATATTCTGTCCGGTCTGCCGGGCATCATCTTTTTTCTGATTCCTTTAACCTGAAAAATAAGGAGGATGTCATGAAACTTCATTTTCTGAAATCCATGAA
>CAZHPS010000107.1:15277-16299 GCA_964534335.1 uncultured Desulfobacterales bacterium | reverse complement strand
TTCTGTTCTGCCCGGCATGAGTGCTGATCTGGATGCTCTGTTTGCCGGTTCCTGACAATCTGCCGGATCATAAACAGCACGGACATTAAAGAGGAAAAGATGCGGACATGGATCAGTCCGCTGCTGAACATCCGCTTTGATCTGAAAGAGGATGATCTGCATGTGTTTGATTCTGACGGAAAGGAATTTATGACACATACAGACTATGACAGACAGCTCCGTATGGCAAATAAGATGACTGATGCGGAACGGCTGCGGGCTGAATCGGCTGTCAAACTGGCAAAGAAGGAGCGGCTGCGCGCAAAAGAGGCGGTTAAACAGGCAGAAAAAATGGCCGCAAAGCTGCGTGAACTGGGTATCAGTCCGGATCAGTTGTAAAATGTAAGCAGGACTGTCTGGAACTCTGATTCATCTGATTTCTGTGATTGCCATCTGTCCGAACCGGGATTCTCAGGATTTACGGATTGACCGGGATGATGCAGCCTGAAAATCCCGGTCAATCCCCCAATCCTGAAAATCCGGGTTCAGACAGTTGTAATTGCCATGAATGAAACATCATGATAATCAGGGAAATCACACAAATCACAGTTCAGACAGGGATTGTCCGAACCGGGATTCTCAGGATTTACGGATTAACCCGGATGATGCAGCCTGAAAATCCCGGTCAATCCCCCAATCCTGGAAATCCGGGTTCAGACAGTTGTAATTGCCATGCGTGAAAAATCATGATAATCAGATAAATCATGGTCACTGAGCATGCCGAAATCGTCTGGAACTCTGATTCATCTGATTTGTCTGATTTATCTGATTCAGGCACGAATAAAATCAGAGCAATCAGATTGTCTGGAACTCTGATTCATCTGATTATTCTGATTTGTCTGATTCAGGCACGAATAAAATCAGAGTAATCAGATTGTCTGGAACTCTGATTCATCTGATTATTCTGATTATTCTGATTTGTCTGATTCAGGCACGAATAAAATCAGAGTAATCAGACAAATCAGATGAATCAGAGTTCAGAC
>CAZHPS010000107.1:0-15177 GCA_964534335.1 uncultured Desulfobacterales bacterium | reverse complement strand
AGCAGATTCATCTGATTATTGTGATTACTCTGATTCAGGCACGAATAAAATCAGAGTAATCAGATGAATCAGAGTTCAGACAGCAGATTCATCTGATTATTGTGATTACTCTGATTCAGGCACGAATAAAATCAGATTAATCAGATTAATCAGACAAATCACAGTTCAGACAAGCAATCAGAGTAATCAGATGAATCAAACGAATCACAGTTCAGACAATTAATCAGAGCAATCAGACAAATCACAGTTCAGACAACATGGGTTGGCCCGCAGCCGGGCAAGTGCCCGGCTGCTTTTGTATATCATTGAACTGAAAAAAAGGAGAAAGAGGTTATGAAAAAAATGCTGTTTACTTTGGCAATGGCGGGTTTGGCAATACTGCTGAACTCAGGGGCAATGGCGGCAACGATTTATGTGGATCAGTCCGGAGGCGGAACATACACGAAAATACAGGATGCTATAAATGCGGCTGCCGCAAATGATGTCATCATGGTTGGGCCGGGAACTTACAACGAAGCCATTTCCATTGACAAATCGGTTTCCCTGATTGGTTCCGGGCCGCAATATACCATCATTGATTCCAAAATCTCTTCATTGCCAAATGCAAATGCAGTTACCCTGAATATCAGCTTTCCGGTTATCAAAGGCTTTACCATAACATCCAATCACTCTGGCATTATAGTCAATACAGCCGGAGTTGTCGGAATGATTAAAAACTGCATAATTACAGGATGTTCAACTGGTATATATGCAAGCGAAAAAGCATCTTGTGATATTAAAATCGTGAATAACACGATTGTCTCTAACACTTCAAATGGTATTTATTTTCACAATAGCGGTGCAATTTCTGTCAAGGGCAATATCATTGCTTATAATGGTGGTTTTGGCATATATTCTCGCTATACCGGTTATTCATCCACTTACAACAATCTGTTTGAAAACACAGGTGGCAATTATGCGTATATATCAGCAGGGGTAGGCGATACGCTCCCAGACCCCCAGTTCATTGACCCTGAGACAGGAAATTTTGTCTTAAAAAGTTCTTCACAATGTATCAATACCGGTGTTTTGGATCCAACCTTCAATGACCCTGACGGAACCCGTAACGACAAAGGCGTGTATGGCGGCCCTGATTCTGTTTCCTTCTGGCCCTATGTTGTCGGCGGCCCCGGTGTAACTGAACTCCTCATAACACCCACATCTGTTCCCAAAGGCGGCAAAATCACCATCAAAGCCAAAGGAATTGTCAACTGAAAAGGGGGCATACATGAAACATATCATTCTGCTGGCCGGACTTTTGCTGATTCTGCCCTTTCCTGCATTGGCTTTGCACAATATCACAGGCGCGGAATATTATATTGACACTGACCCCGGTGAAGGCAATGGAACGCCCCTGACCTTCAAACAGGGAATTCTTCTGAAAGATGATTTTGACGGTGAAAACGGTGGAATCGGTGAATTCAACTATACCCGTTTTACCAACTGGGATGTGCCGGACGGAGCAGTGGATCTTGTGGGAGACAGAGTCCTTGCTTTTGACGGCACAGTTCTTATCGACTTTGATTTCTGGTCAGGAAACGGCAGATATGTGGATTTGGACGGCACAACTGACAAAGCCGGAACCCTGTCATCCAAAACAGCCTTTGTCCTGAAACCCGGACAGTATGTTCTGAGTTTCAGGCTTGCAGGTTCCAACCGGGGGGATACCAATACAATTACAGTGTCTTTGGGAAGCCTGTACACGGAGCAGTTCACAAAAACCAGTGAACAGGGTTTTGAAAAGATCAGCCGTACCATTTCGGTGGCCTCAGAGACAACAGCGAAACTTACCTTCACCCATGACAGCACCGCACAGGATCAGTACGGTCTTCTTCTTGACAATGTGCTGCTGTATTCCAAAAATGCAGGGGCATGGTATGAATTTGAACAGGAAATCACGCTGCCTGCCAATATCAAGGCAGGGCCGCATTTTCTCTGTGTCCGAATGCAAAACGAATCCGGCGTATGGGGAATCAGCCGCAGACACCTGTTCATGGTCAAAGGCACAAAAACCATTCAGGCTGCCGAGTATTTCATTGACACAGATCCGGGAGCGGGCAGTGGCATTCCGCTCACGCTTTCCGAAGGTCTGTATCAGAAAAGCGGCATAGACACTTCATCACTGGCAGCCGGTATCCGCACCGTGTTTGTGCGCATGAAGGATTCCGAGGGAACCTGGGGAGTTCCCAGAAAATTTGATGTGGAAGTCAGCAGTCCCGTAACCCTGAAAAGTGCCGAGTATTTTCTGGATACTGATCCGGGTGCGGGAAGCGGCACGGCTCTGACCGCGACTGACGGCCAGTTTGATTCTGTGCAGGAGTATTTTGAGGGGGAACAGGATTCCTCGTCCCTGAATCCGGGAAATCATACCCTGACAGTCCGGGCAATGGATTCGTATTCCAGATGGGGACAGGCCGAAACTGTGAGTATTGAAGTCAATCCCTCCATCACAGGCAAAATCACCGCATCAGTTGCCGGATGGGACAGTCTGAGCGTCAGAAATGCGGAAGTGGCTCTGGACGGTACGGATTACAAAACCTTTACCGATGAAAACGGCAATTTCATTCTTTCTGATGTACCGGCCGGAACTTATACTCTGACAGTCAATGCCCCGAATTTTCAAATCCTGTCCCAGCAGATCACATGGACAGGGGAGCAGGGTCTGACAGTTGATGTTCCGTCACTTTCCAGCGCAGATGGCTGTGAAATTCCCGGAGATTTCAACGGAGACGGTGTCATCAGCCTTGAGGAGGCGATCCATGCTTTGCAGGTGGTAAGCGGTGTAAAGCAGTAATAAAAGACATTGTCCGAAAGATAAACAGCAGCACAGGCTTTGTGCCTGTGCTGCTTCTCATAAACAAAACAGACAGGAGGATTTTATGCCTTTGCAAAAGAACCTGCTATAACAAAGGAGAAAAATCTGTGCAGATACAACGTCAAATCCTTGAGGTCACCAACCGCTGTCTGGTGATTGAGGTTCCTGAATCTTTCCTCAACCGCCGGGCAGAAATCATCGTGCAGACCATTGATGAAAGCAGAATTCCCATCACATCGGAACCAAAACGGAAACCGCATCCGACAATTGCAGGAAAAGGAAAAACTTTGGAAGATCTGATCCGGCCCGTTGCTGATGAAGCTGATTGGGAGATGCCAGTCTGTGATATAAATCTGCATTATTATGAAATCATTAATAATAAATATATCAGGATGTGAAATATGGCAAGCAAAATTGTCGCAGTCCGGGAACTGCAGAACAACATATCTGAACTGATGGCTTTTATTGCCAATGGTGATGACATTATCATTGAAAAAGACAGCAAACCTTTTGCCAGACTGATTCCGTTTTCAGATAAAACCCCCAAAAGAATTGCAGGCTTAAATAAAGGAAGAATATGGATGAGTGATGATTTTGATGAACCTTTGCCGGATTCTTTCTGTATGGGGGAAAAATGAGATTTTTGCTGGATACGCATACGTTTATATCGAAGAAAATCTTATTTTGATCAGCAAAGATACGGCATTCTCAAATTATGATGTGAATTTATTGTGGTGACTATGAAAAACAAACTCCAAAAACTCCCCATAGATCAGTCTTCCTTTGAGATTATACGGGAAGACAATCTGCTGTATGTGGACAAAACCCGGTATATTCATGAAATGCTGGAAACAGGACGGTATTTTTTCATGTCCCGGCCCCGGCGTTTCGGCAAATCCCTGATGGTTTCCGCTCTGAAATGCTTTTTCCGGAACAGGAAGGAACTTTTTGACGGTTTATGGATAGCCGAGCATGGAGACTGGAAATGGGAGGAATATCCTGTTATTGTGTTTGATTTCAACCAGATCAGTCACAATGATCCTGATGAGTTCCGGGCAGGGCTGGAAAGAACTCTCCTGCTCACAGCACAGCAGTATGGAGTATCTTCTGATGCGCCATTTCTGAAAGGAAAGTTTGCTGAACTGATTCTGAAATTGCGCCGGAAAACCGGCAAACCTGTTGTAATCCTAGCGGATGAATACGACAGACCTGTTATTGACCATCTGGGCAAAGGGGATAATTTTCTCAAAACAGCCGGGATCAACCGGGATATTCTTATGGATTTTCTGGTCACTATGAAAGGCGGGGATTTGGTTCCGCATATCCGTTTCTTTTTTATGACCGGAATAACAAATCTGAGCCGTGCATCTGCTTTTTCAGGGCTGAACTTCCTTACAGACATGACTTTGAACAGAAAATATGCAGCCATATCCGGTTTTACGCAGGAGGAACTGGGAAACCGTCTCAGCGGACATATTGCACAATATGCTGAAAAGTCAGGAATGACTGTATTACAATTCATCATGGAACTGGAAAGAAGATTTGGAGGATACCGTTTTTCTGAAAAAAATGTCCGGGTGATCTGCCCCGCACCTGTTTTCAATGTCCTGTGTGATTCCGCATTCGGCAGTTCTCCGGAGCATGACAGTATGCTCACTTTTTCAGTCACTCTGCTCCGGGAAAGAGATTACAGTCTTCCGGAACTTGAAAGATTTTATGTCTCAGAGCATATTTTCAGCATGTATGAACCGGAACATCTCTGCCCCGAAGTCCTTCTTTTTCATATCGGCTGTCTGACTGTAAAGGAAGTGGATGAGCGTCTTTGGACTCTGGGTTATCCCAATCTGGAAGTCAAATGCTCCTTTCTCAAGCATCTGCTCTACTCCTTCACCCGTGAACTGGACGGTACGCAGCGTTCCCGTTTTCTTCTGCTGGCGGAATATCTGGAAGCAGAGGATTACAAAGCCTTTTTTGAAACCGTCAACGCCATTTTTGCATCCGTTTCCCATACCCTGAAAACCGAAAGAAACGAGGCTTATTTCCACACCCTTTTCTATCTGATGGTGTCCGCATCCGGAAGCAGTGTGCAGAGTGAAGTCCTCACCAGCAGGGGGCGCATTGATATGGTGGTGGAATTTGCGGACAAAATCTTTGTCATGGAATTCAAATGCGGACACAGCGCACAGGCCGCTCTGAAGCAGATTCATGAGAAAGGCTATGCTGACATGTATGCAAAGAAAGGCAAAAAACGCATTCTCATGGGTATAAATTTCAGTACGGAAAAGCGGGCCGCTGATGAGTGGAAACATGAAATTCTGCCGGACGTAACATAAATATTTTGATACACAGAAACTTTCGTTTACCTGCTTAACGATCCAGCTTTGTGTTTTTTTCAGCACAAAAATTACTTTAACCGTCAGTAAAAGGTATTTGGGAGCCGGATTATGAGAATCTGCTCCGGTTTTCGAAAAAAACAAAACAGGTTCATGCTTACCTGAGAAATCATTCAGCATACGGATATTCAAACATGTTCATCACATTTGAAGGCATAGAAGGCTCCGGAAAAACCACGCAGATCAAATCTGTGGCAGAGTGGCTGAAAAACAGGGGCATGGACTGCCTCTGCACCCGTGAGCCGGGCAGCACAGTTATCGGAGCGAAAATCCGGGGAATTCTTCTTGATCCGGAAAACCGGGAACTGGATCATATGGCAGAACTGCTGCTGTATATGGCGGATCGCGCGCAGCATATCAACACTGTAATCCGGCCTGCTTTGGCAGCGGGAAAAACCGTGCTCTGCGACCGGTATTTTGACGCGACCCTTGCCTATCAGGGGTATGCCAGGGGACTGGACAGGAATCTGCTGAAAAATCTGCATTCCCTGCTGTTTGACAATCTGCAGCCCGATCTTACTCTTTTGCTGGATTTGCCTGCACAAAGCGGACTGCACCGGGCATGGAAACAGATTCACAACGGAGAGAGAATTGCAGCAGAGAGCCGTTTTGAGGCGGAAAAACTGGCCTTTCATGAAAAAGTGCGTGCCGGTTATCTGGATATGGCACAAAAAGAACCGGATCGGTTTCGTATCATTGATGCTTCCATTTCCCCTGAACAGGTGATCGATCAGATCATTCATATCCTGTCTGTTACTGATCTCAAATCAAATCTGGAAAATATTTGAGGAAAATAAACCTTCATGTATCTGCTGTTCAGAATTTGCCGCAAAGACGCAAAGCCCCGAAGTTTCAAAATAGATGCCATCATAAATATTTTTGCAGATGCACACTTGCGTTGTTTTTCAGATTTGGTATGATGTGAAATCTGAAAAACAGATGCGCACTGACCTTTGTGAAACTTTGTGCCTTCGTGTCTTTGTGGCAGAGGGAAAAAAATTATAACACGAATTCTGTGCTGAAATATTTCCTGTATTTTATAAATAATTGAAATTTAATGAAATATCAAAGTATTCAGGTGTCAGGTTTCAGTATGCAGTCAGCACTGAAACCTGACACCTGAACTGAACCCCCCCAACACTGAACACCGAAACCTGAACACTGAAACAGCGGAAAACCATATGAACTATTCCATTTTAGATGCCATCGGCAATACGCCGCTGGTGCAAATCCGGAAACTGAACCCGAATCCCAATGTGCGGATTCTGGCAAAACTGGAATATATGAATCCCGGAGGCTCCATCAAGGATCGGCCTGCGCTTTATATGATTGAGGCAGGGGAGAAATCCGGGGAACTGACGCGGGACAAAACCGTGATTGAGGCCACCAGCGGCAATACCGGTATTGGTCTGGCTTTGGTCTGTGCTGTCAAGGGATACAAACTGCTGCTGGCCATGTCCGAGGCAGTGAGCGAGGAGCGCAGGAAAATTCTCAAGGCAAGAGGTGCGGATATTCTGCTTACTCCCGGTCATATGGGAACAGACGGAGCCATTGAGGAGGTCTACCGGCTGGTGAGGGAATATCCCAATGCCTATTATATGGCTGATCAGTACAATACCGAAGCCAACTGGAAGGCCCATTATTGCGGAACCGGTGTTGAAATCTGGGAGCAGACGCATGGAGAAATCACCATGCTGGTTGCCACAATGGGAACCACCGGAACCCTGATGGGGCTTTCCCGGCGACTCAAAGAATACAATCCCGCGATACAGATTATTGGTGTGGAACCCTATCTGGGACATAAAATTCAGGGCCTGAAAAATATGAAAGAGGCATATGAACCGGGCCTGTTTGAAAAGGATCGGCTGGATAAAAAAATCAATGTGGAAGATGAGGACGCGTTTGAGATGACCCGGCGTCTGGCAAGGGAGGAAGGGCTTTTTGTGGGCATGAGCAGCGGCGCGGCCATGTGCATTGCCGCGCGGGAAGCCCAGTCTCTTGAGAGCGGAACCATTGTTGTCATTTTTCCGGACAGCGGGGAACGCTATCTCAGTACGCCCCTGTTCACGGTCGAGGAAAAGGTTTTCATGAAACTTTTCAACACCGTGACCCGGAGCAAAGAATCTTTCCGCCCCATGCTGCCCGGAAAGGTTTCTGTCTATTCCTGCGGCCCCACAGCCTATGCCCGTCTTCATCCGGGGGAATGGCGCAGATTTGTTTTTTCCGATCTGCTCTGCCGGTATCTTAAATTTCGGGGCTATGATGTGACCCATATCATGAACATCACGGATCTGGATGACAAAACCATCAGGGGCTCCCGGAATGCAGGCATGGAACTCGCGGAATTCACACAGCAGCATATTGATGCCTTTCACCGGGATATGAAGGTTCTGGGAGTGGAACCCGCGCATAAATACCCCAGAGCCAGTGAACATGTGACAGATATGGTGGCTTTGGCTGAAAAACTGGTTATCAAGGGATTTGCCTATGAAAAACTGCGCAGCCTGTATTTTGACATTTCCAAATTCAGTGAATACGGCAGTCTTTCCCGCATTGATCTGGACAAAATCCGGGTCGGGGCAACGGTTGATCTTGATGAGTATGAAAAGGAAAATCCCAGGGATTTCACTTTGTTCAAACGCTGCACCCTGTCTGAACTGAAACGTGGCATTTACACACCCACAGACTGGGGAAATGTGCGGCCATCCTGGCATATTCAGTGCGCTGCCATGTCCATGAAATATCTGGGGGAAAGTTTTGACATTCACACAGCAGGCCGGGAACTGGTTTTTCCCCATCATGAAAACGAGATCGCGATTGCCAGGGCTTTGACCGGAAAACCTTTGGCAAAATACTGGCTGCACTGCGACCGGGTTTTGATTGACGGCAAAAAAGTGGATGAAACCGTTCCGCGCATGACCCTTGATGATCTGGTGGACGCTGGCTATTCAGGCAAAACCATCCGTTACTGGCTACTTTCCGCACATTACAGGAAACCTGTGCGTTTTTCCACAGAGCAGTTGGATTCAGCCAGTCAGTCTCTGCACCGCATCAATACCTGCATCAGGAATCTGCTGCACCTTAAATCCGGAGATTCATATCCGGAAACTGATCAACTGCTCTATGATATCCGGCAGGGATTTATCAGCGCTATGGACGATGACCTGAACATATCAGCAGCGGCCGCGTCTCTTTTTGCAAATATACGCAAAATCAACCAGTTGAGTCTGGAAAAGAAAATCAGCCCCCAGGAAGCGGGAAGAATCATTGAGGCATTCCGAAGTATTGACACGGTGATGAACGTATTTGATTTCGGAGATGCACCGCCTGATCCGGAAATCCTCAGACTCATGGAGGCAAGGGAAGCAGCCCGGAGGGCAAAGAACTGGGAACGCTCGGATCAGTTGCGCAAAGAACTGCTGGCCCTGGGCGTGGAAGTCAGAGACACGCGCATCAGCAGATAAAAACAAAACCATCTGTCGGATTTATCGTCAGATTTACTGAATTTACGGAGGAAACATGACACCTGTTTATTTCCCTTTCACCTGTATAAACCCCAGGGCTGCACAAATGCTGCGCCTGTGTTTTCCCAAAACAGCCATTTATCTTCCCTCGGCGCTGGAGATACCGGAAACAATGAAAACGCAGGCAGCGGAAGGATTTCTGGAACTCCGTACCCCTGTGACCGGAGAGCAGGAAAAACTGGCAGACATTGTAAAAGAATATCAGAACTGGGCACAACTGCATCAGGGACAGAATCTCTCTTTTTTCAGAACCGGGGAGGGAACCCTGCCTTTTTTTGACGAATTTTCCGTTCATGAAATCCTTGCGGACATCCGCCGAAAAAAAGAGGGAAAAAATCTTCCGGATCAATCCCCTGATCCCCTGTTTCAGGCCCGGATATTTCTCAGCATTTCAAAGGAATATGACATGCGGCAGTGGGAGATCGGCACCGAACTGGAATCCGTGTCAGAAATGGAGGCATCTTTGTTAAAGGAAATCAGGGGCAATGAGGACGAGGATACAGATACAGGCCCTTCCATCAGTTCCATAATTGCCAAAGGTGATCCGGGATCGCATATGACAGAAGAACGCCTGAACGCATGGGCAAGGCTGGCCCTGTGTGATTCCGAACTTTCCAGTCTTTTCATTACAACCGGCAGAGCGGTTATGGAAACGGTCTGTGAGCGGATTCCTGAAGCCCGGAAAGTGCTGCAGGTGGAGGGAATTTCCCTGCACGCGGACGCTGTGAAAGAATGGCAGCAGGCCCTGTCCGAATGCCTGGAAAGAATCGCACTTGCGGAAACTGTCAGCGAACCTGAAACCATCACAGCAGAGGAAAATGCAGACGCGGAATCAGCATTTTCCCTTACGGTTTACCGGGTATCAGGAAGCAGTCCCCGTGATTTTCTCAACCGCTTTATCCACCCGGAGGCAGCAACTGCGTCAGAGGGAAAAAATGTGCTGATTGGATGGGTAGGCCGGAATAATCAGCTTTCTTTTTCATCAGTCTGAAATTATTCTGCCGGGTAGTGGATCAAATCCTCTTACAGGTGTTCAAGTCCATGAGATCGCAAATTTCAGGCAGAGAAACTTTCTTTTCTCTGCAATACTCTGTCAGTCTTGAATCTGTGCTTTGCAAAAACCGGATTTTTCCAAAAAATCCGGTTTTTTTTTTGTACACCTCATACTGATTCGCCATTGATTTGATAAAATCCGCAGTCCCGTCCGAACTGATCCGGAGGAGTGCAAAAATTGAGCGGAGCGGTTTTTTGCACACACCCTCAACAGTGGAAAAACTGACAGTATTGTATAGAATGCAAATCCGGAGGATTGCAAAAATTAAGCGGAGCGGTTTTCTGCACACACCCTCAACAGTGGAAAAACTGACGGTACTGTATCAAATCAATGGAGAATTGGTATAATACCAATTCGCTATTGAATTTATACAATAAGGTGAGTTGTTTCCTCTGTGTTCTCTGTGGGAAACCGAATCATAAGTATATTTTCAATGGAGAATTGGTATAAAATCAAATTTGACAAAACAGCAGCCTTTGCAGAAATTCCTATTGTTCATGCTGCAAAAAATGCTGAACAGCAGATTTGACCCACTGCCAAAATCAACTTTTTGAAATCAGGTTTTTTCTCCCCATTTTTTTATAAATGGCATAGCTGTCAGCCTGTCTTTAAATTCATGTTTCCGGTATGCCGGAATCATGTTTTAAATTTTATGAATCAAATTCGGAAAATAAATAAAATTTGTTCTTTTCTTTTTTGTTTATATATGATATAAGTAAAAAATGATTGTCATACAATCAAATGAATAATTTTCCATTTTTTAACCCACAAAAGGAGGATGTATGAAAGACCTTGTGAAAAAACAGGTGGATGAAGTTGTTGCTGCTATGGATGGCGGAAAAAAAGCAGAGGATTTTGCTGATGCTGCCAAAAAAGATCCCTATGTGTTTGTTATGGAGCTCGGGGGCAAGCTGCTGGTTCATCCCACACTTGCGGGACAAAGCCTGAAGGAAAAAGCAGCACCTGTTTACAATGAAGTTGCCAAGGGCACGCCCGAAGGTGTTTATGTCAGATATGAATGGGCAGGTGCAAAAAAGGTTACGTATTCCCGGAAAACCAAAAGCGGACTGATTGTGGGCAGCGGATACAACGAATAAGGGAGCAGCAGGTAAACAACTTACCCCAAAAGACTTTCGAAGTTTCCAAAACTTCGGAAGTCTGATTTGAATAATTTATGAACATTTGCTTATAGATATTCCAAAAATAATTCAGTTTTCAGAACATTCCCCCTTCCGTATGGATCTCTTAAAAAAACTCAGCATGGTCATACCGCGCATAATTTTTATATCTTTATGTCCGGCATTGCAGTTTGCCTGCTTAATCCGGTTTTGTTTTTTTATGGCATGGAAAGTGCGTATATGCCGGAACATACCTTTTCAGTCTGTCAGAAGGGTTTTTTCATGCCGGAAACGGATGATTTTTTCCGGTCAGACTGTCAGACAAAAACCATACCGGAAAAAACAGAACCGGATCTCTGCAGTTGTGTTTAAGATATAAAAACATATGATCCGGTATTGTCATGAGAGCAGATACCTGCTATGATGGAATTCGTCAGTCCGGTAAGCGGGGTCTGGAATAAACTTCGGCTGGCATGGTATGGAGAAAAACAACTGTTTAAAATAAAAATCAGCATATTGAAAAGAGAATGCATAGTGGTGGGAGATAAAGGAAAAGGTGATTTCAGCCGATCCCATCTGTGTACTCCGGGATTTTCAATCTGCTGAAAATCTGAATTCTGAGAGGGGAAAATGGGAAAATTTGTACCAAAAGGAATGGAAAACATCAATATGCCGGTGGTTCTGGCAGTCGCGGGTATCATTACCATGATTGTCTTTTTTATCATGCTGCTGCCGGACAAAAAAGGTTCCACAGAGGAAATCAGGATACTGGAAGGCCGTCTGGCCCATCTGGAAAAACGGCTGACAGACATGGAAACCGGGACAGAACAAAGGCTGGTCAGTTTGGAAAAACAGAATACGCAGATGGGAGTAATTGCACAGGATGCCGACCGCATACTGGCCATGCCTGCGGATATTGACAATATTCACAGCAAACTGGACAATCTGGATAAAAGACAGGGAAATCTGGAAAAAAAAGTGTCCGGAACTGCGGCCCCGTCTGCGCCTCCCAGACCGTCTGCCCCGATCAGGGCTGCTGTACCTGAACCGGTTCAGCCCGGAGCTGTGAATACCGGATCTGATGTCCCGTCCACCCCGCCAGCGGATACTGCTCCTGATTCTGCAAAGAAACCGGTGAAAACCGTCAAGGTTCTGAAAAAACCGGGCAAAGCCCTGTATCACCATGTTGCGGAAGGTGAAAACCTGTATACCATCGCAAGACGTTATAATATCAGTGTAAAGGATTTGCTCCACATGAACAGGCTGCCACCGGATACGACCCGGATTGACATCGGTCAGAAACTGTATATTGGCCGGTGATGATTTGGGGTAAGTAAGGTTTCATAAGTCTGCATAAGTAAGATTCCATAAATTTTCGGGCATAAACTTTTCAGAAAAACCGGATTTTTCAGAGAAACCGGATTTTTTTGGAAAAATCCGGTTTCTCTGAATGCACGAAAATTTTTGTTTGCCTGCTTATAGGATTTTCAGGAAACCCGGTTTTTCCGGGAAAGCTGAATTTTATGATGTGCCAAAATTTTCAATGACTTACTTATCTCTTCCCCTTTTGAAAAGAGATGTTTTCAGGAAATCAAAACGCCCTGCTGCCTTTATACAGGGATTCAATATGCTGTTCCTTTTTCCCCGGATCAGATCACATATTCCCCCAAATTTTCCCGCCTTTGGTTCCAAATATTTAACTGTATGATATAAATAACAAAAAAAATATTTTGCCCAAACGATGATTTTTCTTGCTTTTCTTACAGAAATCATTATATTGCCGCGCATCCGGATTGCGGTATATCAACCGTATTTCTGATCCGCCGGGCTTCAGCATCGGCCTGGCATAGCTGATAACCATTTATAATAAGGAAAACTGCAAATGATCGGAGCTTTACAACCGCTGATGAATGACTTCCAGATGAAAAAGACCCCGGATGCTGTCGAGGAGAATGAAGACGAACCTCCAGACTCCAGGCTGAAAATCCTGCCTGTCTCTCCTGTTCCCAAAAGGAGAACAAACGGACGCATTGTCCGTTTTCCTTCCTACCGGGCCGGAGTTATAAGCCCGGCAGCACGCACCTTCCGGAAACGGTTTTATCCCCAGGTCACCATCAGACAGTGGAATGACTGGCGGTGGCAGGTGAGCAGCCGTATCCGTACCCTGAATGAAGTTGAAAAAATGATAAGGCTTTCTGAAAATGAACGCCGCGCCCTGACGCAGGAGGATGTAAAACTGCCTCTGGGCATAACTCCCTATTATATGAGCCTGATATCCGAACATGACCCGGATCAGCCCCTGCGCCGTACCGTGATTCCGAGCCTGAATGAACTGGTGCGGATGCCCGGTGAGGCGGATGATCCTCTGGGGGAGGAAGCCCAAAGCCCTGTACCCGGCATGGTTCACCGTTATCCTGACCGGGTGCTGCTGCTGCTTTCGGATTTCTGCTCGGTGTACTGCCGTTACTGCACCAGATCCAGAGTGGTGGGACATGGAGCAGTGCATCCGGGCCGGGCCAGACTGGAACGTGCCTTTGACTATATCCGTTCCACACCGGCCATCCGGGACGTGCTTCTTTCCGGAGGCGATCCTCTTCTTCTGGGCAATGACAAGCTGGACTGGATTCTGTCCCGGCTCCGTGAAATTCCCCATGTGGAGATTGTGCGCATCGGAACCAAAGTTCCGGCAGTGCTGCCCCAGCGCATCACGCCCCAGTTGGTGAAAATGCTTCGCAATTATCACCCCCTGTGGATGAGTCTGCATTTTACACATCCGGATGAGTGCACGCCCGAAACCCACCGGGCCTGCGCGATGCTGGCAGATGCAGGAATTCCGCTGGGTTCCCAGACCGTGCTGCTAAAAGGGATCAATGATGAAACACAGACCATGAAGTCCCTGATGCACAGTCTGATGAAGATGCGGGTTAAGCCCTATTATCTGTATCAGTGTGATCCCATAACCGGTTCCTCCCATTTCCGCACACCCGTGGAAAAAGGGCTGGAAATCATCCGGGGACTGCGCGGACATACCAGCGGTTATGCCGTGCCAACCTATGTTGTGGATGCCCCCGGCGGTGGAGGCAAAATTCCGCTCATGCCGGAGTATGTGGCAGGCAGACAGGGAGATTCTCTGGTTTTAAGAAATTATGAGGATAAGCAGTACAGTTATCCTGATCCGCTCTGCTGATGAAAGAACATTTTATCTTCTGAACAAATAAGGGGGGCCCAGAATTTTTCTGTGCATCCCCTGTATTTTTTTATACAAAGGAGAAAATCATGGAACTGTTTCACGCCATACACACCCGCAGAAGCATACGCAAATACACCCCGCAGCCGGTCTCTGATGGGGATATACGCAAAATCCTTGAAGCAGCGATGATGGCTCCAAGTGCGGGAAATGCCCAGCCCTGGCAGTTCATTGTGGTCCGTGACCGGGAAAAACTCGATACACTGAAAAATATCAATCCCTTTGCCAAAATGGCGGATGAAGCCCCTTTGGGAATACTGCTCTGCGGTGATCTGTCTCTGGAAAAATATGAGGGATTCTGGGTGCAGGACTGTTCCGCAGCAGAACAGAATCTTCTTCTGGCTGCTCATGGGCTGGGGCTTGGTGCTGTGTGGACAGGCATTTATCCAAAAGAGGAACGCGTGAAAGGATTCCGGCAGCTTTTTGCTCTGCCGGAAAAAGTGATTCCTCTTGCTTTCACAGTGATTGGTTATCCGGATCAGGAAATTCCATCTGAAAGCCGTTATAAAGCAGAGCGGGTTCATTATGATCAGTGGTAATTCGGGAGAGTGCAAAAAATCGCTGCGCTTAATTTTTGGGTAGTGGTCAAATCTGTTGATTCGGGTCTGACACCCGGATGAAAAAATCCGTAAAGATTGATATTATTATAGAAAAAATCTGAAAAAACAAATCAGAATCCTGGAAGGGATGACATTATCAGCCGGTTTGACCCACTATAAATTTTTGCACTCCGCGGGAACATATGTTTGAATGTGCATTTATTTCCCACAGAGAACACAGAGGACTGCACAGAGAACACAGAGGTTTTCTGTGCAAATTAAGAATCAGATTCCGGCAGGCTTTGACAACTTTATGAAACTTGTCAAATCCTGTGTCTCTGTGTCCTCTGCGGTTTTTTTACACTCTGTGTTCTCTGTGGGAAACCCTGAATGTAATACCGATTTTCCATTGATTCTGTACAATACAGAATACAAATCCGGAGGAGTG
>CAZHPS010000106.1:0-16308 GCA_964534335.1 uncultured Desulfobacterales bacterium | reverse complement strand
ATTACTTTAATGATGAAATTTTCCGTGAGGCTTTTCAGAACTGGCTGAATGCCCTCTGGGAGCAGAAAGATGCATGTATCCGTGACATGCTGTCCTCACCGGAGCCACCTACCGCAGCACAGCCGTTTTCACTTCCGCCTTTCCGCCTCCCTGTTCCGGAGCACATTAAGTAGGCAAACAAAAGTTTTCATGTATTCAAAAAACCTGATTTTCCCAAAAAATCAGGTTTTTCTGAAAATTTTATACCCGAAAATTTATGAAACATTACTTATGTTCCGGATCAGTATATTCAGAAAAACCGGTTTTTTCTGAATACGTTATACCCGAAAATTTATGTTGACTTATACCAATTCGCTTTAAAACCTTAATCGACAGGTTCCGGATCAGTCTTCAGGCATGGAAAAGGATAAAAATGTCAACCCAGCGCACAGAATTAATCAGCAGTTACAGACAGAAAATTGCATCCGCCAGTAAGGAATCCGTGAAAAAAGAGGCGTTCAAAGACCTGCTCAACCGGCTGTATTCGGGTGAAAAGGAACTTGAGGGCATCATTGACAAAATCACCGGCGGAGCGGAACACACTGTGCTGAACATTCCGCGAAAGGACAGACTGCACCGGGGCAGTGCTGACACCCTTTACAGCCGCATCATCATTGAATTTGAGAACAGCCTGAAGGTGTCACAGAAACACGCCAAAGAGCAGTTGGCCGGTTATCTTCTCGGTCAGTTCCGATCCGGTGAGGGCTACAATTTCACTCTGATTGCCTCGGACTGCCTCATGTGGAAGGTGTTTGCACCGGATGTTTCCCAGCTTGACCGTCTGGAAACTCTGACAGAGGATCAACTGGTTCTGAATGAGGTGGAGTCAGCCTCATTCACACTTTCGGAAGACAATGCGGATGATTTCTATTGGTGGATTGACCGTTTTCTCTTCAAAGAACAGAAACAGAAGGCAACGCTGAAAAGGATTGAGGAATCCTTCGGGCATCAGAGCATTGTGTTCATTGAATCTTTCCGTCAACTGCTTGCTCATTTCAATGATGTGAAAAAATACGGGGAGGTGCAGGTTTCCCTTGAGCAGTGGAAGCGGTTTCTTTCCATAGCCTACGGCACTTTTGATGACAGTGAAAAAAATTTTCTCATTCACACCTATCTCAGCATATTTTCCAAAATGCTGGCTTATGCCGCAGTAAGCAATGATGATTATATTGATGATGACGATCTGAAAGGCATCATCAGCGGCGGCATTTTCAGCAGACACAATATTCAGAATTTTGTTGAAAACGATTTTTTCCACTGGGTGAACAGTGAGAGAAGTTTCAGCGGGCTGAAAAAAGTGTTCCGTATTGTTGTGCAGGAAATTTCAGCCTATGATTTCAGTGAGGTTGACGAGGATATTCTCAAAGGTGTTTATCAGGAACTGATCGATCTTGACACCAGACATGCGCTCGGTGAATATTACACTCCGGACTGGCTCTGTGAAAGAATTGTGAATGAATTTGAATTTAAATCAAATGATAAGATACTTGATCCGGCCTGCGGGAGCGGCTCCTTTCTCCGTGCAGTTATTCACCGCATGAGAAAACTCCATACTGACATCACAGCCGAGCAAATCAGTGAAAGCATTTACGGAATTGACATTCATCCCCTGAGTGTGCAGATTGCAAAAACCACTGTTCTGCTTGCTTTGGGAGGTGAAATCACCAAATCAGAAAAACCGGTTCATATCAATGTGATTCTTGCCAATACTCTGTCTGAATCTGGGGAATGGGAAAATCTCTTCAGCCTGAAAGGAAAATTTGATTATATCATTGGCAATCCCCCCTGGTTCACCTATAATTCCGTCAAAAATGAGGAATATCAGAACCAGTTGAAAGATTTGGCTGAAAATTACAAGGTAAAGCCTTTGCGTTCGGCCAATATGCCTCATCTTGAAATTGCAGCCATATTTATGGCCCATTGCAGCAGTTTTTTTCTGCATGAAAAGGGAAAAATATCTTTTGTTCTGCCGCGAAGTTTTCTCAGTGCTGACCATCATGTCAATACAAGAAGCGGAGATGCAAAAGGTTTCTGTCTGACACAGATTTGGGATTTGGACAATGTATCTCCCCTTTTCCGTGTTCCATGCTGTGTGCTGTTTGCTGATAAATCGAAAATCAAAAAAGTATTTCCTGCTTCCGGTCTCAATGGAATTTCCTTTTCAGGACGAATACCCGGTCACAACTGCAGTCTGAAAGCAGCCAGCCCCAAACTGAAAGAGGAGACAGCCAGATGGTATTATATAAAACAGGGAAATTCCACTGCTTTTTCAACACGGAAAACCAAATCACAAAACAAGATCAATCCTTACAAAAAGAATTTTAAACAGGGAGCAACCATTGTTCCGCGGGCTTTTTATTTTATACAGATTGACATGGCTTTTGAAAAAGGATGGGAAAAGGATTTTGACTGGAAAGACAGGACGCTCCATATCAAAACATCAGATGACATACAGACTGATGCAAAAGTTCCCTGGAAAGGTTTGAAACTTTCAGGAAAAATGGAAAGCCGCTTCATTTTCCGTACAGCGCTTTCAAAAAGCATTCTGCCCTTTGCGCTTTGCAAACCGGATTTGGCTGTTTTGCCTGTGACAGTTGAAACAGACAAAAGCAGTACAAAAGAAATCAGACTTTATTCTGCACAAAAACTTTTGGAGCATGGATACAGATACGCTGCCCAGTGGTTTGCCAATGCTGAAAGAATTTGGAATTTGAACAAAACAGAGAAATCAAAAAACATGACAGGCAATGACCGGCTTGATTTTCAGAAAGGATTATGCCAGCAAAATTTTAACATGCCCTATCTGGTTCTTTACAGTGCGTCTGCCAAAGATGCAAACGCAACTGTGGTCAAAAGACAGGATTTGGATTTGGAATTCATTGTTGAAAGCAAAGCATATTCTTTTGCAACCGCAAATTTGGAAGAAGCATATTATCTGGCAGCATTTCTCAATGCAACTGTTCCAAATCTGATGATGAAGGATTTTCAGTCACGCGGTCTGTTCGGTGCAAGAGATGTGTGCAAAAAAATCCTTGATATTTACTGGCCGAAGTTTGACAGGAAAAACAAAATACATCTTCAACTTGCTGAATTAAGCAAAAAAGCGCATGATTCGGTTTCAGAATTCCTCAAAACCAGCATTAATCCGGAGCAGAAAATTGAAGGCATACATCTGGGAAAACTGCGGCTGGAAATTAAAGCCCATTTGCACAAAGAAATGAAAGAAATTGACACTCTGGTGAAACAACTCATTGGATAGATACATTATTTTTTTGGCAACAAAGGATAAATATGTCAACCCAGCGCACAGAATTAATAAACAAATACAGACAGAAAGTTGCCTCAGCCAGCAAAGAGTCAGTGAAAAAAGAGGCTTTCAAAGACCTGCTCAACCGCCTGTATTCGGGTGAAAAGGAACTTGAAGGCATCATTGACAGAATCACGGGCGGAGCGGAACACACGGTGCTGAACATTCCGCGCAGGGACAGACTGCACCGGGGCAGCGCGGACACGCTTTACAGCAGAATCATCATTGAATTTGAAAACAGCATGAAAGAGTCACTGAAACATGCCAAAGAGCAGTTGGCCGGTTATATGCTGGGACAGTTCCGATCCGGTGAGGGTTACAATTTCACCCTGATTGCAACGGACTGCCTCACATGGAAGGTGTTTGCTCCCGATGTTTCCCAGATTGAAAATCTGGAAAAACTGACAGAGAATGAACTGAATCTGAATGAGGTGGAGTCGGCCTCCTTCACTCTTGCGGAAGACAACGCGGATGATTTCTATTGGTGGATTGACCGTTTTCTCTTCAAAGAACAGAAACAGAAGGCAACGCTGAAAAGGATTGAGGAATCCTTCGGGCATCAGAGCATTGTGTTCATTGAATCTTTCCGTCAACTGCTTGCTCATTTCAATGATGTGAAAAAATACGGGGAGGTGCAGGTTTCCCTTGAGCAGTGGAAGCGGTTTCTTTCCATAGCCTACGGCACTTTTGATGACAGTGAAAAAAATTTTCTCATTCACACCTATCTCAGCATATTTTCCAAAATGCTGGCTTATGCCGCAGTAAGCAATGATGATTATATTGATGATGACGATCTGAAAGGCATCATCAGCGGCGGCATTTTCAGCAGACACAATATTCAGAATTTTGTGGAAAATGATTTTTTTCACTGGATAAACAGTGAGAGAAGTTTCAGCGGACTGAAAAAGGTTTTCCGTCTTGTCGCACAGGAAATTTCAGCCTATGATTTCAGTGAGGTTGATGAGGATATTCTCAAGGGTGTTTATCAGGAACTCATTGATATTGACACCAGACATGCGCTCGGTGAATATTACACACCGGACTGGCTCTGTGAAAGAATTGTGAATGAATTTGATTTTAAATCAGGTGATAAAATACTTGACCCGGCATGCGGAAGCGGTTCCTTTCTCCGTGCCGTGATTCACCGCAGCAGGGAATGCAATCCCGGCATTACAGCAGAAGAAATCAGCAACAGTCTTTATGGAATTGACATTCATCCATTAAGTGTTCAGATTGCAAAAACCACAGTCCTGCTTGCTTTGGGACGTGAAATCACCAAATCAGAAAAACCGGTTCATATCAATGTGATTCTTGCCAACACCCTGCTTGCACCCGAAGGAATGGAAAATCTTTTCGCTTTAAAAGAAAAATTTGATTATGTAATCGGCAATCCCCCCTGGTTCACCTACAATTCCGTCAAAAATGAGGAATATCAGAACCAGTTGAATGATCTGGCAGAAAAATACAGAGTGAAGCCACCCCGTGCGGCCAATATGCCACAGCTTGAAATTGCCGCAATATTTATGACCCACTGCAGCAGTTTTTTCCTGCATGAAAAGGGAAAAATCTGTTTTGTGCTGCCGAGAAGTTTTCTCAGTGCCGACCACCATGACAGCACAAGAAGCGGAAAGGCAAAGGGTTTCAGGATTGCGCAGATTTGGGATTTGGAAAATGTGGCCCCTCTTTTTCGTGTCCCGTCCTGTGTGCTGTCTGCTGAAAAATATGCTGAAAAAATGAACAGCGGCAATGGTGACAAAGCCAAGCTGAACAGCGGTTTTCAGGCATATGCGGACGGTATGGATGGAATTTCCTTTGCAGGCAGTCTGCCCGTTCACAACTGCAACCTGAAAACTGCCAAAAGTAAGCTGAAAGAAAAACCGGACATATGGTATTTCGTGCAGCAGGGGAAATCTTCCGCTTTTTCCACACGGAAAATCAGATCTCAAAACAGAACAAACACTTACAAAGATCTTTTTAAAAACGGTGCAACCATTATTCCGCGTGCTTTTTATTTCATAAAGATTGACATGGTTTCTGAAAAAGGATGGGAAAAGGATTTTGACTGGAAAGACAGGACGCTCCATATCAAAACATCAGAGGATATACAGACTGATGCAAAAATCCCCTGGAAGGGTCTGAAATTTTCAGGAAAAATGGAAAGCCGCTTTATTTTCCGCACTGCACTTTCAAAAAGCATTCTGCCATTTGCGCTTTACCGGCCCGATCTGGTCATTCTGCCTGTCACAGTTGAAACAGGCAAAAACGGCAAAAAGAAAATCAGACTTTATTCTGCGGAAGAACTTTTAAGTCAGGGATACAGACATGCCTCACGATGGTTTCAGAATGCGGAGAATGTATGGAACATCCACAGAACTGAAAAAAATGAAAAAATTTCTTCTGAAAATTATCTGAACTGGCAGAACAAACTGACAGGACAGAATCTTAACGCACCGTATCTGGTTCTTTACAACACATCTGCCAAAGATGCAAATGCAACTGTTGTAAAAAGAGAAGATTTGGATTTGGAATTTATTGTTGAGAGTGCAGCCTATGTTTATTATACAAAAACACTGAATGAAGCATATTATCTTACGGCAATTCTCAACGCAACTGCTCCAAATCTGATGATAAAAGATTTTCAGGCAAAAGGTTTGTTCGGGCCAAGACATGTCAGCAAAAAAATCCTTGATATTTACTGGCCGAAATTTGACGGTAAAAATAAAACACATCAGCAGCTTGCAGAATTAGGCAGAAAAGCGCATGATTCTGTTTCAGAATTCCTCAAAGACAATATTGACCCGGATCCGAAAATGGAAGGCATACATCTGGGAAAACTCCGGCTGGAAATCAAAGCCTATCTGCACGAAGAAATGAAAGAAATTGACAGGCTGGTGAAGCAGATAATGGAATAGAACATTCTGCTGTTAAAATGAGGAGTGCAAAAATTAAGCAAAGCGGTTTTTTGCACACGAAAACTTTCGTTTCACTGCTTACCGTATTGAGTTTTTCATCTCAGAGAAATTTCTTGCTTCCCGGTTTTGCAGGTGATAAAATTCAATAAATTGAAAAAATCAGAGTTTGCCATTATGATCAAATCCTTCAACTGCAAAGAAACGCAGAAGATTTTCAACAGACTGTTTTCCAAAAAAATGCCGCAGAATATCCAACTGAAAGCACGGCAAAAACTTCTTATCCTGGAAGCAGCGGAAGATATAAACGATCTGAGAATACCGCCGGGAAACAGACTTGAGGAACTGAAAGATGACAGAAAAGGGCAGTACAGTATCCGTATCAATGATCAATGGAGAATATGTTTTATCTGGAAAAATGGAAATGTTTATCACGTTGAAATAACAGATTATCATTAAAAGGATAACAGAATGGAAAAGAAAATGCCCCCGGTTCATCCGGGCAAAATTCTGCGGGAAGAGTTTCTGCAGCCAATGGGCATCAGTCAGTGCCGTATGGCAAAAGACCTCAATGTCTCTGCGAAACGGATAAATGAAATTGTAAACGGCAAAAGATCCGTGACAGCCGACACTGCCCTGCGTCTGGGGAAATTTTTCGGTATGTCCCCCCAATTCTGGCTCAATCTTCAGACCCGCTATGATTTGGAATCTGCGGAAGACCGGCTGGCAAAAAGGCTTGACAGAGAGGTGCATGTTTATCAGGTGAATGCAGTATAACAATACGAAAGGATTTATGATTATGCAAAATTCAAATGAAATTCAGATTGATTTGTCAGTGCTTCCTGATGCCGCCAAAATGGAACTTTATGCTTTTTACAGGATACTGACAGCCAAATATCATTGCAAACTTTATGATGCTCAAAGTCATAACAGTCTGTTTTCCGAAAAAAGAGATACTCTGATCGGTTTGTTTGACGGAGCATCTGATCTGGCAGCCCGATCAGAAGAAACACTTCAGCAGGAAACAGCCAAAAATTCAGGATGGACATGGAAAAAACAGTCATAGCAGATACGGGTTTTGTTGTAGCTCTGCTGAACCGTTCAGATGCCTGGCATAAAACTGTCGTGCCTTTTTATCTTCGATACGAGCAGATATTGCTGCCTCAGACAGTTCTGGCTGAAACAGCTTATCTGGTTGGGCAAAGTGCCGGTATTCCCACCGTTGTAAAATTTTTGCAGGGACTGCCTGAAAGTCATTTTCATCTTGCAGGATTGGGAGCGGATAATGTGAAGCGCATAGCTGAAATCCTTGATCAATATTCAGACAGCCGGATTGATTTTGTTGATGCAAGTGTAATGGCTGTTGCCGAATATTACGGAATTAAAACAGTTTTGACATTGGATCACAGAGATTTCAGAATATATCGTCCGGTTCATTGTCAATTTTTTGAAATTTTGCCATAATGCACACTGCAAAAGATCGTGACAGTTTTATTTGTATCCGGGGAAATTTTTCGGCATATTCCCCCCACAATCTTCAAGTCAGGTAAAGGATAAAAATGTCAACCCAGCGCACAGAATTAATCAGCAGCTACAGACAGAAGATTGTCTCAGCCAGTAAGGAATCTGTCAAAAAAGAGGCATTCAAAGACCTGCTCAACCGCCTGTATTCGGGTGAAAAGGAACTTGAAGGCATCATTGACAAAATCACGGGCGGAGCGGAACACACCGTGCTGAACATTCCCCGAAAAGACAGACTGCACCGGGGAAGTGCGGACACGCTTTACAGCAGAATCATCATTGAATTTGAGAACAGTCTGAAAGTGTCACTGAAACATGCCAAAGAGCAGTTGGCCGGTTATCTGCTGGGACAGTTCCGATCCGGTGAGGGTTACAATTTCACTTTGATTGCAACGGACTGCCTCACATGGAAGGTGTTTGCTCCTGATGTTTCCCAGCTGGAAAATCTGACAGAGGAGCAACTGGTTTTGAATGAGGTGGAGTCGGCCTCCTTCACACTTGGGGAAGACAATGCGGATAATTTTTACTGGTGGATTGACCGTTTTCTCTTCAAAGAACAGAAACAGAAAGCCACACTCAGACGAATTGAGGAGTCCTTCGGACATCAGAGCAGCGTGTTCATTGAATCCTTCAGGCTGCTTATTGCTCATTTCAATGATGTGAAAAAATACGGGGAGGTGCAGGTTTCCCTTGAGCAGTGGAAGCGTTTTCTTTCCATAGCCTACGGAACATTTGATGACAGTGAAAAAAATTTTCTCATTCACACCTATCTCAGCATATTTTCAAAAATGCTGGCTTATGCGGCTGTAAGCAACGAAGATTATATTGATGATGACGATCTGAAAGGCATCATCAGCGGCGGCATTTTCAGCAGACACAATATTCAGAATTTTGTGGAAAATGATTTTTTTCACTGGATAAACAGTGAGAGAAGTTTCAGCGGACTGAAAAAGGTTTTCCGTCTTGTCGCACAGGAAATTTCAGCCTATGATTTCAGTGAGGTTGACGAGGATATTCTCAAGGGTGTTTATCAGGAACTCATCGATCTGGACACCAGACATGCGCTTGGTGAATATTACACCCCGGACTGGCTTTGTGAAAGAATTGTAAATGAATTTCAGTTTAAAGCAGGTGATAAGATACTTGATCCTGCCTGCGGAAGCGGCTCCTTTCTGCGTGCTGTCATTCACCGCATCACTGAACTCAGTCCCGGCATAACAGCAGAAGAAATCAGCAACGGTCTTTATGGAATTGACATTCATCCATTAAGTGTTCAGATTGCAAAAACCACTGTGCTGCTTGCTCTGGGTAAAAGGATTGGTGAATCTGAAAAACCGCTTCATCTTAATATTATTCTTGCCAATACCCTGCTTTCACCTCAGGGCGTGGAAAAACTTTTCGGTGGTGAATTCTTCATGCAAATTGATCAAAACAAACTTCGGCTCAGCACAAAAATTTTTGAGGATGTGAATCTGTTTGATGAAGCCATTGAAATCTGTAATGAACTGGCAGAACAGTCAATGAACAGTAAGAAAGAAAGCATACAAACTTTTCAAAACAGTTTAACACGCAGATACAAAAAAATTGATGACAATCCACAGGTTATTGACAGTTTTTATTCAATTTATGAGATACTTAAATCCGTAAAGGAAGCAGGAAGAGATTCCATATGGAAATTTATTGTTCAAAATTTATACAAACCCTATTTTTTAAGCAATAAATTTGATTATGTTATAGGAAATCCGCCCTGGTTCACTCTTAATGCTGTCAAAAATGAAGAATACCAGAATACATTGATTGCTTTGGCAGAAAAATATGACATTAAACCAATTAAAGCAGCCAACATGGCGCAATTGGAAATAGCCTCTGTCTTTTTTGCTCATTGTGCCAATTATTTTTTAAAACCCAAAGGCAAAATTATTTTTGTCATACCGCGAAGTTTCTTCAGTGCTGACCATCATGACAGCACAAGAGGAGGAAAAGCAAAGGGATTTAAACTTACACAAGTATGGGATTTGGATAAAGTGAAACCTTTGTTCCGGATCCCCAGTGGTGTATTATTTGCTGAAAAAACAGTAAAAAAGGCAAATCTGTCAAAAGACGGGCTGAATGGCAAATCCTTCAGCGGAAATCTGCCTGCCCACAATTGCAGTTTAAAGACTGCTGATAAAAAACTCACAGAAGTCAATAACAAATGGTTTTACAATAAACAGGGAAATGCGTCTGCATTATCAACAAAACGCATCAAATCATCAAACAGGTTTAACCAATATAAAAATGAATTCAAACTTGGGGCAACACTGTTTCCCCGCAATTTTTATTTTATAGAAACAGATCAGGAAAATGTTCCCAATTTTATCGATAGAATTATAAATGTGAAAACTGCGGAATTTATAAAAACAGATGCAAAAGAACCCTGGAAAAAAATTCATTTCAATGATAAAGTGGAAAGTAATTTTTTATTCAGAACTGCTTTGGCAAAAAGTATTTTGCCTTTTGCCATGCACAAACCTGATCTGATCCTGCTTCCCCTTATTGTTGAAAAGGACAGCAAAAATTATAAAACCGTCAGAATTCTTTCACCAGACGAACTGAGACATGAGGGATTTCTTTACGCATCAAAATGGTTTAAAAATGCTGATGATATTTGGAACAGACATAAAACTGAAAGATCAAAAAATCTTACAGCCAACGACAGAATAAACTATCAGAAAGGAATTACATCTCAGGATATTAACAAAAAATATCTTGTTATTTACAACACCAGCGGCAAAGATGCAAACGGAACTGCAATCCAAAGGAAAGATTTTGATTTGGAATTTATTGTGGATTATAAATCTTTTGCTTTTTACACAGATAATTTTGATGAAGCAAACTATTTGACAGCTTTTCTTAATTCTTCCATTCCGAATGAAATGATGAAGGATTTTCAGTCACGCGGTTTGTTCGGTGCAAGAGATGTGTGCAAAAAAATCCTTGATATTTACTGGCCGAAGTTTGACAGGAAAAACAAAATACATCTTCAACTTACTGAATTAAGCAAAAAATCGCATCATTTGGTTTCAGAATTTCTCAAAACCAACATTAATCCGGATCAGAAAATTGAAGGCTTTCATCTGGGAAAACTCCGGCTGGAAATCAAAGCCCATCTGCACAAAGAAATGAAAGAAATTGACAGGCTGGTGAAGCAGATAATGGAATAGAACATTCTGTTATTATATCTTAAAATTCTGAGAGAACCTGTTTTTTTCAGATATTGTGACAGAAATATATAAAAATAGGAGGAAATAATGGCAAATCTGACACTTAACCTGCCTGACAGGCTGATTGAACATGCAAAATGCTTTGGTCAGGTTACACACAGGGATGCAGCAACGGTACTGACGGACAGCCTGAAAATGATGTGGTCTGTATGGGAAGATTTAAGAAATTCGGATAGTTTTCAGTCTGCTGCTGCTCTGTCAGATACTGAAGTTCTGGAATTGGCAAATCTGAAAATGGATCAGGTGCAGAATGACAGGCTGGGAAAACTGCAGTCAAAAGGAAAAACATCAGGACTGACACCGGCTGAACAGTTTGAACTTTTGACGCTTATCCATATGTATCAGGTCGGTCAGGTTCGCAAATCAGAAGGGCTTGCCGAAGCAGTGCGCCGGGGCCTGCGGGAGCCGCTGTCCTCATGACTGTCAGCGAACATGTACGTATACTGGTGAGAGAACGGGCAAATAACCGATGCGAATACTGTCTGTGCCATCAGGATTATGTAATGGGCAGACTTCAGATTGATCATGTGGTTCCGATTGCCAAACGCGGAAGCGATACTGAAGACAACCTGTGCCTGGCCTGTGAATTGTGCAATCAGCATAAATGGACAAAAACAGAGGATACTGATCCGCAAACCGGAAAACAGGTATCCCTGTTCAATCCCCGAAAACAGAACTGGTCAGATCATTTCATATGGAGCAGTGATGGAATCCAAATCATCGGACTGACAGAATGCGGCAGAGCCACAGTCAATGCCCTAAGATTAAACAATAATCTGTCTGTGACTGTCCGCCGGAACTGGGTGCTTGCAGGCTGGCATCCGCCGCATTCCAAATAAGGAAAAGGCTTGACAAAGTGCATGTTTATTCGATTTCAATTTTTAAATACGGCAAAGGATAAAATATGTCAACCCAGCGCACAGAATTAATAAACAAATACAGACAGAAAGTTGCAGCAGCCAGCAAAGAATCCGTGAAAAAAGAGGCGTTCAAAGATCTGCTCAACCGGCTGTATTCCGGAGAAAAGGAACTTGAAGGCATCATTGACAGAATCACGGGCGGCGCGGAACACACCGTGCTGAACATTCCCCGGAAAGACAGACTGCACCGGGGCAGCGCGGACACGCTTTACAGCAGAATCATCATTGAATTTGAGAACAGCCTGAAGGTGTCACTGAAACATGCCAAAGATCAGTTGGCGGGTTATCTGCTCGGTCAGTTCCGATCCGGTGAGGGCTACAATTTCACTCTGATTGCATCGGACTGCCTCACATGGAAGGTGTTTGCCCCCGATGTTTCCCAGCTTGAAAATCTGGAAACCCTGACAGAGGATCAACTGGTTCTGAATGAGGTGGAGTCGGCCTCATTTGTCCTTGCAGAAGACAATGCGGATGATTTTTATTACTGGATTGACCGTTTTCTGTTCAAAGAGCAGAAACAGAAGGCAACGCTGAAAAGGATTGAGGAGTCATTCGGGCATCAGAGCATTGTGTTCATTGAATCTTTCCGGCTGCTTATTGCTCATTTCAATGATGTGAAAAAATACGGGGAGGTGCAGGTTTCCCTTGAGCAGTGGAAGCGGTTTCTTTCCATAGCCTACGGCACTTTTGATGACAGTGAAAAAAATTTTCTCATTCACACCTATCTCAGCATATTTTCCAAAATGCTGGCTTATGCCGCAGTAAGCAATGATGATTATATTGATGATGACGATCTGAAAGGCATCATCAGCGGCGGCATTTTCAGCAGACACAATATTCAGAATTTTGTGGAAAATGATTTTTTTCACTGGATAAACAGTGAGAGAAGTTTCAGCGGACTGAAAAAGGTTTTCCGTCTTGTCGCACAGGAAATTTCAGCCTATGATTTCAGTGAGGTTGACGAGGATATTCTCAAGGGGGTTTATCAGGAACTCATAGATCTTGACACCAGACATGCGCTGGGTGAATATTACACTCCGGACTGGCTCTGTGAAAGAATCGTAAATGAATTTGAATTTAAGCCGGATGACAAAATACTTGATCCGGCCTGCGGCAGCGGATCATTTCTACGTGCAGTCATTCACCGCATGAAAGAATGCAATATCGGCATTACAGCAGAAGAAATCACTGAAAACATTTACGGAATTGACATTCATCCCCTGAGTGTGCAGATTGCAAAAACCACAGTTCTGCTTGCTTTTGGACGTGAAATCACCAAATCAAAAAAACCGGTTCATATCAATGTGATTTTAGCCAACACACTGCTTGCACCCGAAGGAGTGGAAAATCTTTTCGGATCAGAATTCACCATGCACATTGATCAGAACAGCCTTCGCCTCAGCACAAAAATTTTTGATGATATGTCTCTGTTTGATGAAGCACTTGAAATCTGTGAAGATTTGGCAGAACAGACTTTGCATAAAAAAAAGGAAAACAGACAGAATTTTGAAAAGAGTCTGCTGATACAGCATAAGGGTTTGGATTCTAAAATCATTGACAGTTTTTATCAGATTTATGAATCACTCAGACTGGCAAAAGAACAGGGAAGGGACAGTATCTGGAGATTCATTGTGCAGAATCTTTACAAACCCTATTTTTTAAAAGAAAAATTTGATTATGTAATCGGCAATCCCCCCTGGTTCACCTACAATTCCGTCAAAAATGAGGAATATCAGAACCAGTTGAATGATCTGGCAGAAAAATACAGAGTGAAGCCACCCCGTGCGGCCAATATGCCACAGCTTGAAATTGCCGCAATATTTATGACCCACTGCAGCAGTTTTTTCCTGCATGAAAAGGGAAAAATCTGTTTTGTGCTGCCGAGAAGTTTTCTCAGTGCCGACCACCATGACAGCACAAGAAGCGGAAAGGCAAAGGGTTTCAGGATTGCGCAGATTTGGGATTTGGAAAATGTGGCCCCTCTTTTTCGTGTCCCGTCCTGTGTGCTGTCTGCTGAAAAATATGCTGAAAAAATGAACAGCGGCAATGGTGACAAAGCCAAGCTGAACAGCGGTTTTCAGGCATATGCGGACGGTATGGATGGAATTTCCTTTGCAGGCAGTCTGCCCGTTCACAACTGCAACCTGAAAACTGCCAAAAGTAAGCTGAAAGAAAAACCGGACATATGGTATTTCGTGCAGCAGGGGAAATCTTCCGCTTTTTCCACACGGAAAATCAGATCTCAAAACAGAACAAACACTTACAAAGATCTTTTTAAAAACGGTGCAACCATTATTCCGCGTGCTTTTTATTTCATAAAGATTGACATGGTTTCTGAAAAAGGATGGGAAAAGGATTTTGACTGGAAAGACAGGACGCTCCATATCAAAACATCAGAGGATATACAGACTGATGCAAAAATCCCCTGGAAGGGTCTGAAATTTTCAGGAAAAATGGAAAGCCGCTTTATTTTCCGCACTGCACTTTCAAAAAGCATTCTGCCATTTGCGCTTTACCGGCCCGATCTGGTCATTCTGCCTGTCACAGTTGAAACAGGCAAAAACGGCAAAAAGAAAATCAGACTTTATTCTGCGGAAGAACTTTTAAGTCAGGGATACAGACATGCCTCACGATGGTTTCAGAATGCGGAGAATGTATGGAACATCCACAGAACTGAAAAAAATGAAAAAATTTCTTCTGAAAATTATCTGAACTGGCAGAACAAACTGACAGAACAGAATCTTGACGCACCGTATCTGGTTCTTTACAACGCATCTGCCAAAGATGCAAATGCAACCGTTGTTAAAAGAGAAAAATTGGATTTGGAATTTATTGTTGATCATAAAAGCTATTGGATGGCATCAAAATCTGAAAATGAAGCATTTTATCTGACAGCGGTTCTCAATGCAACTGCCCCAAATCTGATGATGAAGGATTTTCAGTCACGCGGTTTGTTCGGTGCAAGAGATGTTCACAAGAGAATCCTTGACATTTACTGGCCGAAATTTAACGGTAAAAACAAGGTACATCAGCAGCTTGCAGAGTTAAGCAGAAAAGCCCATGATTCTGTTTCAGAATTCCTGAAAGACAATATTGACCCGGAGCAGAAAATTGAAGGCATACATCTGGGAAAACTCCGGCTGGAAATCAAAGCACAACTGCACAAAGAAATGAAAGAGATTGACAGACTGGTGAAGCAGATAATGGAAACAGTTTAACTCAACAGATAAAAGGAATTTACTGAAAGAGGACAATTCCAAAGGAAACCATAATGAATCTTACTGTATCAATAGATTTTAATCAGCTTAAATCACTGATAAACCAGTGCGGAACAGAAGAAAAAACTGAAATCATCCGTATGCTGGAAAAGGATACCTTTTCGTTTCGCTTTCAGCAGTTTCTTGACAAAGTGAAAACAGACGACCTGACTCTGGAAGAAATCACTGCTGAAGTGGAAACAGTAAGGGGAAAAAGATACTGTGCAAAAAAATAACATCAGAGTGGTGATAGACACCAACATCTGGATTGCTTTTTTAATTGGAAAAGCTCTTTCCGGTCTGTCCGGAGCGATACTCAGTGACAGAATCCGCATATTATTCAGTGAGGAACTCTTTGATGAACTCATTGAAGTTCTGAACCGTCCCAAATTCAGAAAATATTTTTCTCAGAAAGATACAGAAGAAATGATTTCCCTTCTTCATTTCAGAACAGAGAAAATCCGAATTACAGAACATTACACAGACTGCCGTGATCCAAAAGATAATTTCCTTTTGGATTTATGCGTGTCCGGAAGGGCTGATTATCTGATTACCGGTGATGATGACCTGCTGAGTCTGAATCCTTTTCACGGAGTGGAAATTATCAGTTACCGTATATTTCAGGAAATTCTTTACAGTTTTGATTTGAGAAAAATGTAAACAGATATTGAATTTATATATAAAACAGCTTTGACAAATGCCATTGCACAGGGCAGAAAAGATCATTTTGTCCATGAAGATGAGATTTTTGACATATTAAAGGGAAAACAAAACCACCATGCCACACAGACTTGAAATCACATTAAAACCCGACCTTTCCGATCCGGAGGGGCGGGGAATCTGCCGAAAAGCCAAAGACTATTTCGGCATTGTATTGGAAGATGTCCGTACCGTTCATATTGTCACCATTGATGCGGAACTTTCCGGTCAGCAACTGGAAAAGATACGGACTGAACTTTTCACCAACCCTGTCACCCAGATTTCCTCATTTGCGCCTTTGAACCTGCCATTTGACCGGATTCTCTGGATGGGATTCCGGCCCGGCGTGCGGGACAATGCAGGCGCGACTGCAAAGGAAGCAGTGGAAGATAT
>CAZHPS010000105.1:0-16379 GCA_964534335.1 uncultured Desulfobacterales bacterium | reverse complement strand
CAATATCAGAAACATCTTCAGCTATAAAGGAATTGAAGAGAATTGAACAGCCCTGATAATGTTTCAACTTTGTTTTTTTTCGGCATAATTTTTGCAGTGCGGTCAGAACCGGAAAAAATCATCCTTTCTGACCTGAAAAACCCTTCGGACAGGCCGGAAAAAGATGTTCCTGACGGCAGGCAATTTCTGTGCCACAAAAAAACCAAAGTTGAAACATTATATCATACTTCAACAGTAAAACAAAGGTGAAAAAATGTATGCAGTTGAATTCAGAACGAGAATAAAAAACGGAGTTATTGAAATTCCTGAGAAATTCAGAAGAAAACTGACAGATAATGTGAAAGTTATCCTGTTCACAGAATACCTGACGGATACATCATCAGATATAATCGAAGAACTTCTGGAATCACCCCTGAAAATAACTGATTTCAGACCATATGAAAGAGAAGAAATATATGACCGAAGTTAAATCTGATGATAAAAATTACTTTGCAGATTCAAATATATGGCTGTATGCCTTTATAGAAACTCCTGACAAATCACCCATTGCCAAATCAATTGTCAAAAGTGCTGATATTACAATAAGCACACAGGTGATAAATGAAGTCTGTGTAAATGTTATTTAGAATAAATATAAACAGTATCATTGGGGTATGATTTAACAAATACTGAAAAAAATATCGCAGAAAGATCGGAGGAAAAAGACATGAACCCAAATCAGTCCTACAAAACCGTTTCAGCGGAAGAGGCTATCTCTGAAATCAGAAGGGGCAGCAGGATTTTCATCGGATCAGGCTGCGGTGAACCCAGACATCTGATTCATACACTTGCCACATGTCCGTCCGTACAGGATATTATGATTTGCCAGATGCTGTCCTTTACCCTCGCAGATTATATGGATGATGAATCTTTTCTGGAACGCTTTTCCCTCAAACTGTTCTTTGTCAGCCAGAGAATGCGCAAGGCAGCATTTGAAGGGAAAATTGATTATGTTCCTGCCTATCTTTCTGAAGTGCCGGAACTTTTTAACAGCCGTGAGATAGGTATTGATGTGGCTCTGATTCAGGTCAGCCCCCCGGATCGTTTCGGTTACTGCAGTCTGGGTATATCTGTGGATGTGACCCGTTCGGCCTGCAAAAATGCGCGTATGGTCATCGCGCAGGTCAATCCCCGTATGCCCCGGACATGGGGAGAAACCTTTCTTCATCTCAATGAAATTGACCGTCTGGTCTTTCATGAAGAGCCTCTGATCGAATCTGTATGGGACATACAGGACAGGGAAATCGCGCGCAGGATTGCCCTTTACGTGTCAGAGCTTATTGATGACGGTGCAACAATTCAGGCCGGATTCGGGCAGCTTCCCACCATGGTGCTGGAATGCCTGGATCGGAAAAATGATCTGGGCGTACATACCCAGATGATTTCTGATGCCTATATCCCTTTGTTTGAAAAAGGGATCATCAGCAACCGGAAAAAAAACTTTATGCCGGACCGTGCTGTGACCTCCATCTGCATGGGAACGGAAAAAATCTATGACTATGTCAATGACAATCCCCAGTTTTATTTCCGTGCCTCGGATTTTGTCAATGATCCCAAGATTGTGGCACTCAATGACAGCATGGTTTCCATCAGTTCCGCTCTGGAAGTGGATCTGACCGGCCAGGTCTGCGCGGATTCCGTAGGGCATCTGTTTTACAGCGGCATCGGGGATCAGACCAATTTCATCCGGGGCGCGGCCATGTCCAAAGGGGGGTTTTCCATTATTGCGCTCCCATCCACCGCGAAAAAAGGCACCATCTCCCGCATTGTTCCCACCCTGAGCGAAGGCGCGGGCGTTGCCACTCTGCGCGCTGATGTCAATTTTGTGGTCACAGAATACGGTATTGCCCAGCTTAGGGGAAAGAGCATTTACCAGAGGGTGATGGAACTTGCCCAGATTGCGCACCCGGATTTCCGGGCGGAACTGATCGAATCCGCAAAGAAACTTCATTATATTGTTTCTGATCAGATCGCGCCCAGATCCGAGGATCTGCTCTTCATAGAAAAATACAAAAGCAGACTTACACTTAAAAACGGAAAAACCATGTCTGTCCGCCCCATTCTGCCGGCTGATGAATTTGCCTACCGGAATTTTTTTTATTCTTTGCGGGAGGAAACAGTTTATTTCCGTTTTTTCCAGAAAATCAGGGTGTTCAACCATGAAATGGCCCAGCGGCACTGGGCCGGTGTGGATTACCGGAAAAATATGTCCCTGATCGGCATGGTGCGCATAAAAGGGCATAAGGAAATTGTGGCAGTGGGTTCCTACGCGGAATCCAATGACAACCGCGCTGAAGTGGCTTTTGTGGTGCGTGAGGATTTTCAGGGGCTGGGCATTGCCTCTTTTCTGCTGGAACAACTGGAAAAGATTGCAATGGAAAACGGTTACAGGGGATTTTCCGCTATGGTGCTGCCGGAAAACAGAAGCATGATACGGGTGTTCCATAAAAGATACCCCAGACTGAAAACCGGAATGGAAGACAGCACTATTACGATCCTGATGGATTTTGCTTCCTTTCCTGAAACAGCCTGAGCACTTAGGCTATTTCCAGAAAAATATCCCGGCTGATTTTTTTTAAACATGAATTTCGGACAGAAAGAAAACTCTGTGTGACTCTGCGGTTAAAAAACTGCTGGATAGTGGGTCAAACCGGCTGATAATGTCATCCCTTCCGGGATTCTGATTTGTTTTTTCAGAATTTTTTCTATAATAATATCAATCCTTACGGATTTTTTCAGTTCCTGTGTCAGCCCCGAATCAACGGAGTTGACCCACTACCAACTGCTGAATATTTTGCAGGATAAAGTCAGTCATATGGGTATGTTCATTTTTGGAAACTGCCTTATCTCATAAGTGCATCTGTTCTGTTTATTTTAACTATAGTATTTTCCTCAATTTTTGTCCTCTGTGCAAAAAACCGCTCCGCTTAATTTTTGCACTCCTCCATCGGGCTTTGCAGAGGACAAAAGTTGGCAAAAAAACTATACTGCTTTGTCAACTTTGATTTTATGCGCTGAAGTGTACATAAAAACCGGATTTTTTGGAAAAATCAGGTTTTTCAACTCACAGATTCAAGGTTGACAGAGTACTGCAAAGGAAGCAACTGAATCTTCAAAACAATGTTGACAAATCAGCAGGACTCCAGTGAAGAACATACCCCAGCCAGACATCCTCAGCCCTGACAGCAGAAATCTGAACAGAAAAATCTGCAACATAACAATGCTTCTGCTGAAATATCTGCCGCAGATCATCATCCTGCCACAGATAAAAGATTCTGCCGTCTTTTGCTGTTTTTGTGCCTGTTCCCTGTTTCAGAGACAGAAGAACATGACCTTCCGGACGCAGAGCATGTAAGATATTTTCAAAAACATCCAGCATTTCCTCATGGGGAATGTGAACCAGCGCGCCGATCAGAAGAATCGCATCTACGGAAATCTGAGAAAAGTCATAAGCCCGGAAATCCCCTTCCATGATTTCGCATTCCGCATGTTTCCGGGCCAGTTCTGCAAGCCCCGGAGATCGCTCAAATCCGATCACATTAAATCCCCTTTGTTTCAGCCAGCGCAGATCCCGGCCTGAACCGCAGCCAGCATCCAGAATGACGGAGCCGGGTTTCAGTCTGTCTGCAAGCGGAAACAGAAAGGATTCTGGATTGACCTGAAAGGTTTGTTCGTAATATTCCTGAAAATTTGCATGATAATAATCATCCATTTCTTTCCAGACTCCTTTTGTTCCAGACTGCCACAAAGACACAAAGTCTCACAAAGTTTAATGAACTGTTATACCAATTCGCTATTGAATTTATACAATAAGGTGAGTTATTTCCTCTGTGTTCTCTGTGGGAAACCGAATCATAAGTATATTTTCAATGGAGAATCGGTATTATACTGATCCAATTTTGGTTTTTCTTCATTCCTGTGAAAGCCGGAATCCAGTGATTTCAGACAGTGCTGGATACGGACTTTTGCAGGTATGACGGTCGCGGATGCGGCAGTGTTTTCACAGGGGCAGGACTGTTTTTTCCATGTCTTTATCTGTTACCGCCGGGATTTCCTCTGACTGGCCTTTCTGCTGCGGAACCTTGTCAGCACCGCCTGAAGCACGGCGAGGTGCCTGAGCCGGATTTTTTGACAGATTCTCCTCCGGCTGAGGAACTTCCCTGACCATTTTCCTGAACGCGTCCCTTTCTTCGGGGCTGCCGATGACTGCCACCAGATCATTGCCGGAAAAACGGTAATCCGCTGTGGGATTCGGGTAAAAAATATCTTCGTGGATAACCCCGACCACCGAAGCTCCGATCTGTCCGCGAATATTGGATTCCCGGAGAGTCTGAGCGATCAGAGGACTGTCCGGAGGCAGGCTTACCCATGAAATTTCCAAAAGGTTTCCGGCATTTTTCAGCCTGGTCATCATATGATAATCCCCGTTGGCCTGATGCTCCGGGGTATATAACTGCCTGCGCATGGCATCAGTATACTGCTGAATCATGGTGGCCGGAATTTTGAGATGCACCAGAGCCTGCCTGGCAATTTCCAGCCCGGCCTCCAGTTCCGGCAGCACCACCATATAAACCCCTTCAGCATAGAGATTTTTCATCTGCTCGGTTCCTTCGGCTCTTACCACGATATTCAGTTCCGGGTTCACATTCCGAACCTGATGCACAATGGTCTGGGTCGCGACAATGGAGGGAATGGTAATAAGCAGAAGTTTGGCATCTTCGATTTTTGCGGCTTCCAGAACCAAAGGCTGGGTCACATCACCATATACCACAGGATAGCCCTCAGCCTTGCACTGTCCCAGCCGCTGATAATTCAGTTCTGATATGATAAAAGGAACTTCCAGTTGGGTCAGCATACGAGCCACATGCTGGCCCACTCTGCCGCCGCCTGCGATGACCACATGATCTCTGAGTCCTTTTTCCGGAATATTGATGGTCTGCAGAGCCTCATGTGTGAACAGCCGCTTTTTCAGGGCATAAAGCGGTGCGGTCAGTCCCGACACCATAGGCGTTATCACCATGCTTATGACCGTTGTGGTCAGAATCAGAGAATACTGACTGTGATCAATGGAAGCGGTTTCCAGTCCCACTTTTGCCAGCACAAAGGAAAATTCCCCGATCTGAAACAGTCCCAGTCCCACAGCCAGGGGAATCACATTGCTGTAACCGAATGCTCTTGTGATAACGGCAAAAATCAGACCTTTTCCCACAGAAACCAGAAAGACCAGAATCAGCACCTTTCCCCAGTTGTTCATGAAAAAACCCGGATCCAGCAGCATGCCCACAGATGTGAAAAAAAGAAGTCCAAACATATCCCGCAGCGGAATGATGTCGCTCAATGCCTGATGCCCGTATTCAGATTCACTCAGCACCATTCCCGCGACAAATGCTCCAAAGGCAAAGGAAAGGCCGAAAAGCCATGTGGCATACCCTATGCCCAGTCCCATTGCTGTAATGGACAGCAGAAACAGTTCCCTAGAATTCCATTTTGCCATATAGGCCAGCACGCGGGGCAGCAGTTTTGTGCCAAGCAGAAACATGGAAGCCAGAAAAAAAACAGATTTCAGGGCCGCTATTCCCAGCAGGGGCAGACCTGCTTTGGGATCTTTCAACTGGGGCAGAATGATCATCATCGGCACAACAGCCAGATCCTGCACGATAAGCATTCCCACCATAACCCGGCTGGAAAGGGTTCCCATCCATCCCTGATTCATCAGGGTTTTGAGCAGAACCATGGTGCTGGACAGGGAAATCAGACCGCCCAGCCACAGAGAGGTGGGCCTGTCCCATCCAAAAATCTGACCAATGCCAAAACCGTATGCAATGGTCAGAAGAATCTGTATGGGCGTGCCGATCAGGGCCACATTGCGCACAGGTTTGAGTTCACTGAAGGAAAACTCCAGTCCCAGCGCAAAGAGCAGCAGAGCAACCCCGATTTCTGAGAGCAGTTCAATGTCATGGACATCTGAAACCGTAACGCCGCCCGTATAGGGGCCGATGCAGATTCCGGCCAGAATATAACCCAGAATCAAAGGCTGTTTCATACGCTGTGCAATCACAGCCCCGAACAGAGCCGCAATCACAATGATGACAATATCTGATGCAATTCCCATAGAAAATATTTCCTCCATTCCGGAAAAAGCAGGAATCCATTTTTTTCAATATATTGTGGTTATATGGCTTGTCAATGAAGCTATTTTTAGCTTTTGCCGAGGCCAGGTGAGATATATTAAGGAAAGCGGTTAAGGTATTCTTCAGCATGATTGGCAAATAAAAAAAATGGACTATCGCAAAGACAGTCCATTTATATTGATCAGCTAAATTAATAATTAATTATTCTGTCCATTTTTAAATAGGTTAGCAGCTAACTCAATTGCTTGTATTGCTCTCTCCCTGATTAAGGCCTGAACTTTGCTTTCTTGTCGGGATTTAAATCCTTTTTTATGATAAATTATTAAATATACAACTATATTTGCTTTTATTATATAAGTATATATAAGTCTTAAACCATCTTTAGGTTGTATCTTATATTTTTTTAAACCAATATTGTATTTTTTTATTTTTAAAATATCATCAGGAATACCTATGAATTTATGCAGATTATAGGTTTCCCCTAAATCAGGATTTTTAAATATATTTTTGAATTCATTATCAATATCTTCTTCAGATTTTGGAAATTTTTTTAAGATATCTTTTAACTCTCTTTCAAAGGCTTTTAACCGTATAAAGTTACGCATTGCATATATCAGCCAGTTTAAAAAATAAATCTTTAAGTTCTTTATCAGAACCGATAACCATATTTTCAACAAGTTCATCGGTTTCAAATAAAGCATTTTCCACACTTGCCTTTAAGAAAAGGGAAAGAATTTTTTCATTTTCGATTATATCTGAAAGAGATATTAACAGTTCTCTGATTTGCCTAAAATAATAAATCAGATTATCTAATATTTTATCATCCGGTCTTCCATGTACATCTACATATTTTCTTACTTTTTTTACTTGGTTACAAATAATTCTGCACGAAGAAATAACGCCATAAACAGACTGAGGGAAAACTATAACAAGATTTTTCCACATATTTTTTCTTTCAGATATATCTATAATTTTATAAAGTCTGTTATGAATAAATTCATATTCTTCAAAGGCTATTGATGTCATCATTTTTTCCTCCCATTCCATATAGCTAAAAAAAAATTATTTACAGTCATTTAATTTATTATAAGCTGCATCTCTGATCAGAGCCGTTCGAACTTTCACAGATTCTGTCCGGAATGAAATACAGCAATATCTGCAGTTCAGAATTGAGACCGGAACCGGCAGCCTGATCTGAAATATCAATAAAACTCAGTATATATTTTTTTACAATAAATGTCAAGTAAAGATTAATCTGAGTCTGCCGCAAAATCGGAGAATGAACTGTTTCAGATTCTTTTTTCAGTCAGTTGCAGTTTTTTTAATAATAAACAACATTGACAATTGGGCAAAACTATGCACAAATGAGCCACATAACCCATCGAACAAGTGGAGTGCATTTGCTCCGCTTGCTGCCGCTTAGCTTGGTGATATATTGATTCAATTTTGTTTTTTTCCGGAATGTTTTTTGCCTGACACTCTTGGATGAAAAAAACGCCCGTTTATGCCGGAATTACGGTAAAACTGAATAACTCTTTGATTTTTTAAAAATTGCGTAACATAAGTCATTTCAGTTTTTTTCTCACAGACGCGGGATACATGATCCTTTGAAAGATCAGCCGGGTGAAGGTATTGGAATTCCGGATAAAATCAATAAATGGCCGGAAATGGGAGATTCTGCCGGAATCCGGAGAATAAATGACACTCACCGGAACTTCCCGCACAGGAATTCCTTTCCACTCTGCTTTTACCAGAATTTCCACTTCAAACTGAAATCTTTGGGAACGCACACCAAGATGCAGACATTCGGGAAGCGGATAGAGCCGGAATCCGCTCTGCGTATCATGGAGAAGCAGCCCTCCCGCGCACCATACCCAAAAATTGGAAAATTCCCTTCCCAGACGGCTGGTCCGGGGAACATCCTTTCCGGCCATTCCCTTTCTCATGCCGATAATGATGGCACGCTTCCCTCCGGAAACAGAGCGGATAAGATGCCAAATTTCAGCAGGATCATGCTGACCGTCCGCATCCAGACTGACAGCCCAGTCCGCTACATGTGACGCTGCGGCAAAGGCCGTAAGCAGCGCGGCCCCCTTTCCCCGGTTGAATTCATGGCGCAGAACATGGATTCCTTTTATATCCTTTATTCTGTCATAAGTGCTGTCTGTGGAACCGTCATCTGTCACAAAAACCGGAAAACCGGTCTTTGCTGCCTCTGTGATTATGCCCGGAGCCATCTGTTCATGGTTATACACCGGAATCACAATGGCAAAACGGTCTTTGGGCGGAAAAAGGCAAAACTGCATTTCATAACTCTCCAAATATCATAGCAATTCGCTTTCAAAACATGGAAATACCGGTTTTTATCTTCAAATTCTTTTTTCGATAGTGGTTCAAATCGGTTGATTCGGGTCTGACACACGGACAGAAAAAATCCTTAAGGATTGATATTATTATAGAAAAAAATCTGAAAAACAAATCAGAATCCCGGAAGGGATGACATTAGATGATTTCCAGAAAAGAATATCCCAACAAAGTAGCATAAGCTTCCAGCCTGTGCCTGAACTGAAATGGTATATTTATTTTCAGAAATCACCTTACAATGCACTCCTGAACAAATGGAGCGGCAATATCCCTGAAATGCTGCAAATCCTGATCAGTGAACAAACAGTCTTTTTCTTTGAAAAATTCCGGCTGCAGAATCCCGGTTTCGTTAAACTGCTGAATAGCATACAGGTTTGCACCACGAATCAGATGACTGATGACTGTGACAATTTCTTCACTGACAAAGGGCCGTACACATGTGGTTCTGAATTCATGGGGCAGACCGGATTCCATAATTACCCGGATACTGGACAAAATGCTTTCCTGTCCGCAGTTTTCCCCAATCCGAGAGGAATACAGAGAGGGATCGGTTTTGATGTCCATAGCCAGATAATCCACCAGTCCTTTTTCAATAAGAGAGACAAGAACCTTTGGACGGCTTCCGTTGGTATCCAGTTTGACCGGATAGCCCATTTCCTTCACTTTTGTGCAAAGATCGGCCAGATCGTTGTGCAATGTGGGTTCGCCTCCGGAAATCACCACACCGTCCAAAAAATCCCTGTGGGAAACAAGAAATTCATAAACCTCTTTTTCATCTGTTTCAGTGCTTTTTTCCCTATGAATCAGACCGGGATTGTGGCAGTAGGGACATCTGAAATTGCATCCCTGACAGAACAGCACACAGCTTATTTTTCCGGGATAATCAATAAAAGAATTTTTCTGCACTCCTCCGAAAAGCATATTCTCTCCTGAAATCTGTTTTTCCGCAACTCTTTGACAAATCACCACATCCTGCCCTCTCCGAGCATCTGAATCCCGTTCTCTGCAAGGGTTTTCACTGCCTTTTCCGGATCATCAAAACGGAATATCAGAATGGCTGAGTCTTTGGCGATCTGCAAAAAGGAATACATGTATTCAATATTGATTCCGGCCTGTTCCAGATGACAGAGAATTTTTGCCAGTTCGCCGGGACGGTCTTTGACCTCCACAGCCATGACTTCGGAAATCCGCACGGTAAAGCGTTTGTCTGTCAGCACCTGCCTGGCTTTTTCCATATCACTGACAATCAGCCTGAGAATGCCGAAATCCGATGTGTCTGCCAGGGACATGGCACGGATATTGACCCCGGCCTGTCCGAGCGTGGTCAGAATGTTTGCAAGTCTGCCGGACCGGTTTTCCAGAAAAATGGATATCTGTTCCAGTTTCATATATCCTCCCTGTTTTATGCCATGTAAAAATCAAAATTTCCGAGTTTGGGATTGTTCCTGTGCCGTTCCCGATCCCGATTCGTCTTTTTTTCCAGATTTTTCTCTATTGCATCCGTGAGATCAATTCCTGTCTGATTTGCTATGCAGGTCAGCACAAACAGCACATCCGCAAGTTCATCAGCCAGATCCTTTCCCGTGTCTGATGGTTTGAAACTCTGATCCCCGTAAGTCCTTGACATAATCCGGGCCAGTTCCCCCACTTCCTCCATAAGCTGGGCCAGATTGCTCAGTTCGGAAAAATACCGGACTCCCACAGTCTGAATCCATTCATCCACTGTTTTCTGATACTGCCTGAGCGTTATTTCGTTCATTGTCTCCCCCTTTTTGAAAAATTGTATAGTGGGTCAATTCGGCTGATAATGTCATCCCTTTCGGGATTCCGATCTGCGATCTTTGCGGTTCATTTTTATTCTGGCTGCGTAACTTCCAAAAGGTTAATTTATAACAAATCAAGCGAGTTCATACTGCATATTTTCATAATGCCGTAAGTAACATAATTTCCGGCAGTGGCAAAAACTGTGAAATGTGCCAAATTTCTCTTGACGTCATAGCACAGTCTGAACGAAAATAAAAGACCGGGATTTCCGGGAAATGACACAAAATCCGGAAACTGACGTGCAGCAATTCTCCTGAAAACCGGAATCTGCAATATTTTCAGCATCTGAAGGACATGCGGTTTCATGGAACCGGCATAGCAGATTATTTATCCGGCATCAGCGAATCAGCAAACGCGGATTATACATCAAAAGGACAGGAATATGACAGAAAAATCAGAAGCATGTGTTTTGATTGTGGATGACAATCCGAAAAATCTCCAGGTTCTGGGAACTATCCTGAAGCAGTCCGGCTATCAGATTGTTGTGGCCCAGACCGGAATTCAGGCTTTGAAAGCCGTGCAGAAAATTGTTCCGGATCTGATTCTGCTGGATATTATGATGCCTGAAATGGACGGGTTTGAAACCTGCAGACAACTGAAAAGTATGCAGGCCACCAAAGAGATTCCCATCATTTTTCTTACGGCCAGGACAGAAACAGAGGATGTAATCAGGGGATTTGAATCCGGCGCGGTGGATTATGTGGTAAAACCCTTTAATTCCCTTGAACTCCTGACAAGGGTGAACACCCATATTGAACTGACGCGGCAGCGCAAACTCCAGGGTGTTCTGGAAATGGCCGGAACCGTCTGCCATGAGATCAATCAGCCTTTGCAGAGCATTCTGGGATATTCGGAACTTTTACTGATGGAAGTGAGGCCAGGGGATCCTTTATACGATAAGATCTCCAAAATCAGGGATCAGATTGACAAAATGGGAAAAATCACCCAGAAACTTATGAAGATCACCAAATACAAAACAAAAAACTATCTTCACGGCCAGATTATTGATATTGACGGAGCTTCGGATTTATAGGCGGGAGTTTTCTCCGGTTCCGCGCGTTGCTTTGCTGCCATTGATGTAAGAATATCTTATTCATATATGCAAAAATCAGTATGCTGAAATCCAACTGCTTACATCCTGTCTTTATAAGAAAAAACAGGAAATCTGATCTTTGATGCCAGTCCAGTTCCAGAAAATTTCTTCTTTGTGTTTCTCTGTTTTCCAGGGCCAGCCGCGGGGAAGCGGAGATTCAATGCGGATTCTTTCACCTGATATGGGATGGCTGATTTCCAGACATGCGGCCAGAAGCGCGATCTGTTTTTCCGGCAGAGGCGCGGACGCACCGTATCGCAGATCCCCGACAACCGGATGTCCGATATGGGAAAACTGTGCGCGGATTTGGTGATGCCTGCCGGTTTTCAAATCTATTTCAACCAGACTGGCATTTTCAGCTTCGTCTTTTTTCCGGTAACGTAAACGGGCCTGTGCAGCCGATGGCGCGGGATTGTTTACAATTCTGCTGGATCTGTTCGGAATTCTTTGAATATAATGGATCAGCTCACCGGAGGGCGGTTTCAGATGTCCCTGCACTACTGCCAGATAGGTTTTCCGGGTGGTTCCTGATCGGAACTGTTCGCTGATTCTAGCGGCTGCCTTGGAAGTCCGGCAGAAAAGCACAACTCCGGCCACGGGTCTGTCCAGACGGTGCACCATTCCCAGAAATACATTGCCGGGTTTGCCATATTTTTCCTTTATCCACTGTTTTCCTGTGTCAAGCAGTGAAATATCACCGGTGTCATCCCCCTGAACCGGCAGCCCCGCAGGTTTGTACAAAGCCAGAAGATGGTTGTCCGCATACAGTACAGGCCATTGGGGAATAAAAAGATAATTTTTTGACATATGAGGTTTTATCCATGAAAGCAAAGAATACGGGCAAATTTTTCCGGCCTCCGGAACCTGAAAACAGTCCTTCGGAAGAGAGCATGAAATCCATACTTGGGGGCTGCGGTATATATCTTTCCAGGGAGCAGACCCGGCTCCTTTGGCAATATCACAGACTGGTGCGGAAATTCAACCCTGAATTCAATCTGACCCGGATTTACAGTTTTCCGAATATGGTGCTGAAACTCTATGCTGATGCCATCATGCCTGCGCTGCTGACCGAACTTCCCACGCCCCTGCTGGATATTGGAACCGGCCCCGGAATGCCGGGCATTCCCCTGAAAATCTTCAAACCGGAACTGCATGTGATTCTGTCTGAAACCCGCGGAAAAAGAAATGATTTTCTGCATACGGTCATTCAGTCCCTGGGTTTGGAGGGCATTGAAGTGCTGGGAAAAGGAGTTTATCCCGGTTCACGGGTTCCGGTCAGGGGCATTATCACAAGGGCTGTGGAGGAAATTTCCGAAACCCTGGCACGCATCCGGGGTTCGCTGGCCCGTGAGGGACAGGCCATTTTTATGAAAGGTCCGGACTGTGACAGCGAAATTTCCTCAGCCATTGGGGATTTCGGGAAAGAATATGAACTTATAAATGACAAAGCCTATGCCATTCCCGGAACTCCCCATGAGCGGCGGCTGGTGATTTTCCGGCGCATTTCCGATCCGGTCTGGCAGGTCAGTCTGGAAATGGCCTCCAAAATCCGGATTACACAGATCGAAAGTGAAAAAAATGAAACGTACAGGGGACTTGTGAAAATTCTCATGGGAAAGGGAGCAAAAAAAGCAGGAAAAACCCTGGTATCCGGAAGCAGGCAGGTGAATGACGTGCTGAAAGCGATTCCGGATCAGTGCGAGGCATGGATTTCCATACGCGATTTGCAGGCTCCGCCCGCGTCCTGTCCTGAACATCTGGCCTGGCTGCAAATGACTCCGGAACTTTTCCGGTCATTGGATATTTTCGGAACAGATTCCCCTCTGCTGCTGGTCAGAACCCCGGACATAGCAGAATGGGAAGCGGATCTGCCTCTTCCACAGGGATGCACCCTGTTCATTCCCTTTCAGGACCCGGAAAATGTGGGTGCGGTCATCCGCTCTGCTGTGGCTTTTGGCGTGTCCGGCATTGTTCTGCTGGAAGGCTGCGCCAGCCCCTTTCATCCAAAATCCGTGCGAAGTTCAGGAGGAGCCGTGTTTCATGCAAAACTGTTCCGGGGGCCTTGCATCAGTGATCTGCCTCATGATCTGCCCATACTGTCCCTTTCAGCAGAAGGCAGAAATATCCGGGAAGTGCATTTTCCGGATCGTTTCGGGCTGCTGGCAGGAGTGGAGGGACCCGGTATTCCGGAAAAATACAGGTCTTCTTCCCTGTCCATTCCCATTGCCCCTGAAGTGGAATCCCTGAACGCTGCAACCGCTGTTTCCATTGCTTTGTATGCCTGGTCGTGTCATAAGCAGGGCGGGTAAAGCAGATAACTTTTCCCAACCTTAATTACTGCATCAGAAAGGAGTAAAAAAATGAGAAACAAATGTATGCAAGTCTTGTATATTTTTCTGTTTTGTCTGTGGGCTGCCCTTATAAACGGGTGTGCAAGCCTTTCGGAGAATGAGTGCCGTCAGGCGAACTGGTATGACATTGGTTTCAGTGACGGTCTGAAAGGATATGGGGCGGATTATGTTTTCCAGCACAGGGACGCATGCGCCAAATACGGCATTTCCGTAAACCGTCCCGAATACACACGCGGTTACAATGATGGACTGAAGCAGTACTGCATTCCATCCAACGGTTATGCTGTTGGTGTTCAGGGCAAATCATACAACGGTGTATGCAAAGGGCCGGAAGCAGATGCCTTTTTCAGGATGTACCTGAAAGGAAAACATGAATATGAAATTGAAAAACGCCTGGGTGAAATCAATGCGGAAATGGAGGAGATAGACAGCATCCTGATTGATGCCAAAACAGACAAAGAGGAAAGAAAAAACCTTCTTTCCCGGCGCAGGGAACTGGAACTGGAACGTACCCAACTGCTGGTTGAAAAAGAGATGAAAAACAGACGGGGAGATGGGTGAAAAGGCATTGCAGATGTGAAAATCAGGGATTTTCTGATCGGCTGAAAAATTCACAGAAAAAAGGAGGAGGTATGGAGCAAATCAGATGTTTTTTCAGAAGAACTGCTGTTGTGGCAATTCTGGCGGTCTGGGCAGGAAATGCAGATATATCTGCTGCAACCGGTACGGAAGAAACCGCACCGGGCCGTGAAATGGCACGGCAGGCTGTAAAGGAACGGGAAATCTGGATTACCGCGGATCACAGTAAGCATGAGATACTGAAACAGGCATTTGAATCCGGCCCGGATGTAACAATGGCCTGTCTGACCTGTCATACCGAAGCCGCTGCCCAGTTTCACAAAACCATTCACTGGACATGGATTGATCCCAATACCGATCCCAAAGAGCGGATTGGAAAAGGGGGACTGTCTGTCAACAATTTCTGCATCAGCATTCAGGGTGGCAATGAACCGCGCTGCACTTCCTGCCATGCCGGTTACGGATGGAAAGACAGCACATTTGATTTTTCCGATCCTTCAAAAGTGGACTGTCTGGTCTGCCATGAGCAGACCGGAACGTATAAAAAATTCCCGTCCGGTGCGGGAAATCCTGTGAGCGAACCAACTGTCTTTAAAGAAAACAATCAGGAATTTCTGCCTCCGGAATGGAACAAAGTGGCACAGAGTGTTGGACGTCCCTCCCGGAAAAACTGCGGAACCTGCCATTTCTTTGGCGGGGGCGGTGATGCGGTCAAACATGGGGATCTGGATTCTTCTTTAATGAAACCCAACAAGTCATTGGATGTTCACATGGGACTGGACGGCCAGAATTTTGACTGCGTGCGCTGCCATACCACCAAACTGCACAATATCGCAGGACGCACCTATGCCACTCCTGCCGCGAAAGATCGCAAAAGTCTGGTTGAAGATGATCTGACCAGCAAAATCATGTGTGAATCCTGCCATACGGCCACACCGCATAAAGCCGGTTCCAAACCCAATGATCATACGGACAAAGTGGCCTGCCAAAGCTGCCATATTCCTGCATTTGCCCGTGTCAATCCAAGCAAAATGCGGTGGGACTGGTCTGCGGCAGGAAAGAAAAAAGACGGCAAACCCTACAAGGAAAAGGGGCCTCTCGGATCCCCGATCTATGACAGCAAAAAAGGGGATTTTATCTGGGAAAAGAACGTGAAACCCGAATATTTCTGGTACAACGGTTCTATCTCTTCCCTTACAGCAAGGGATATGATTGATCCGTCCGGAGTGGTAAAAGTGAACTGGCCTGTGGGAGATCAGAATGATCCCAATTCCCGCATATCCCCCTTCAAGGTTCACCGGGGAAAGCAGCCATATGACAAAATCAACAAAACCATTGTGATTCCCCATCTGTTCGGCAAAGAGGACAGCGATGCCTACTGGGTGCAGTATGACTGGAAACGCGCGATAGAAAGCGGCATGAAACTCGCGGGACTGAATTTCAGCGGGGAATATGATTTTGTGGAAACCTCCTATGTGTATCCCACCACCCATATGGTCGCGCCCAAAGAAAATGCTGTGGCCTGCGGTGAATGTCATATCCGCACAGACAGCCGTCTGGCAAAACTGAGCGGATTCTATATGCCGGGACGGGATATATTCCGTGTGGTGAATGCAGGCGGATGGGGCATTGTGCTGATTTCTTTTGTGGGTGTGGTGCTTCACGGTCTGGGCAGGATTATTTCCGGAAAAAAGGCAAAGAATGAATAATCAGTGTCAGGTTGGACAGACACTGAAACCTGAACACTGAAACCTTACAAAGGAGGAAACATCATGAGCGGAAAAATGATGAATATTTATCTGTACACAAGATACGAGCGTTTCTGGCACTGGCTGCAGGCTGCCCTGATTATCCTGCTGCTGCTTACCGGTTTTGAGATCAACGGGAATTTTTCTTTTTTCGGTTTTGAAAAAGCAGTGAAAGTGCATAATTTCGCTGGAATAACCTGGCTGATCGCGTTTGCCTTTTTTGTTTTCTGGCTCTTCACCACAGGCGAAT
>CAZHPS010000104.1:0-16422 GCA_964534335.1 uncultured Desulfobacterales bacterium | reverse complement strand
TGATTTTTCACTTTCAGCCCGTCAGGCAAAAAACATGCCGGATAAAACCAAAATTTGGATCAGTATACAATATTTTTTGTATTTTCTCCATGTCATATCCGGAATGACAGGAAGAAAAATCTTTACTCCAAAAGAACAAACAGGTATTGTTGCCCGGAACTGATTTGCCAATCCAAAAGCCGGTACCGGGCATACTGAATTGGGAATCTCCGGAATCGGTAAGCCGGTACCCGGAAACCAGCCCCCGGTACATAGTAAACACGGTGAAAAAAATGACTCTGACAGATGAAAAACTTGCAGGCCAGCGTCTGATGGCCGGATTTGACGGAACCGGACTCAGCAGCGATCTGAAATATCTTATCAGCACCCTGAAAGTCGGGGGACTTATTCTTTTCTCCCGGAATATTGAATCCCCGAAACAGCTTTCCTGCCTCTGCCGGTCGGTTCAGGCATACGCTGCCTCCTGCGGACAGCCTCCGCTGCTGATTGCCATTGATCAGGAAGGGGGCGCGGTGGCCCGTCTGAAATGGCCTTTTACGGAATTTCCGGCAAGACCTCCGGTCACAAATATGAGAGAGGCCGAACATATGGCCTGCGTAATGGCCTGGGAACTTGCGGCAATGGGCATCAATATGAATATGGCCCCGGTAATGGATGCGGCCCCCAAAACCATGAAAAGCATTATGGCCGGACGGGCTTTCAGTCATGATCCGCATACAGTTTCGGAACTGGGATGCCGGGTTATCGAAATCTTTCAGCGCAGCAGTATTATGGCTGTGGCAAAACATTTTCCCGGTATTGGCCGCACCGTGACAGATTCCCATGAAGACCTTCCCTTTATGGACGGAGATGCGGATGACCTGCATTCCTTTGATTTGATTCCTTTTCAGGCCGCTGTCCGGCAGAACGTGGCTGGCATGATGCTTTCCCATATTCTGTACCGGAAAATTGATCCCCTGTGGCCTGCGTCCCTTTCGGTTCCCATTGCAAAGGATCTGCTGCGGGATCAGATGGGATACAAAGGTCTGGTGATAACCGATGATCTGGACATGGGAGCCATTGGAAAGCACTATGATATGAAAACCTCCATCCGTCAGATTCTGCTCGCAGATATTGATATTGTCCTGATCTGCCACAAAGGCCCGAACACCGGCATTGCACGGGATGAGATTCTGCGGGGCATAAATGAGGAAAAAAGCCTTAGACAGAGTTGCGAAATCTCTGTCCGCAGAATTCTGGAAATGAAACAGATATACCGGGTATGAGCCTGAGGATGCGCAGGCAGGATTTTCCCCATACCGGAATACATTTTTTCCCCCATTGTCTTTTTTAAGTTTTTCATATAGGTTAATAACCGGACTCAGTGTCCTCCTTCTATTTCTATCCTTCGGAACCGGCTGTGCGGAGACGTGCCGTGCTGCCGGTTTTTCATTTCAGATTCCCGTATACCGCCATGCCGGATTCCACTGCTTCGATAATATCCTGCAAAGACCAGGGTTTATGTATGCAGCGATGCAAAGGGAGTTTTTCCTTTAGCTGTCCGAGTGTATAGGGATCAACCTGGCCGGTCAGCATTACTGAAACAATTTCCGGATATTTCTGATATACCTGAATCAGAAATTCATCCCCCCGGACATCCGGCATGAGATAATCTGAAAAAATCAGGCATTGGATGGGCCGTTCCACGCTCAGCTCCTCAATTACCTCCCATCCCTCTTCCGCACTTTCCGCAACCTCGTAATGGTATTTGTCCGCAAAAATATAACGGATCTGCTTTTTGAGGGTTTCCAGAATAAATTTTTCGTCATCAACACATAATATGGTGGGTTTTGACATAGGTGTTTCCTGTTCATTATGGACGCCATCAGCGTATGCAACTGTTTTATATTTGAAATAATTACAATTTATCCGGGAGATTCCCGGTTTTCCCTTTGGGGTTGACCTCTGCATATGGCTGTGATATGAATTCCTGTAACTGTGTTTTAAGTATGCTGAACTTCATATCCCTGTTTTTACACGAACATTCACTGCAAAGGAATATTCTGATGCCCTCTCCGAAATTTCATAACCTGCCTGTATGGAAAAAACTGAAACAGACCGCAGAAATTTTTTCCCTGCCAGAAAAGCATCTCAGACATCTTATCAGAGAAAAAGAAAGATTCAAACAATTTTCCTTAAAAGGTGGCGGGATATTTTTTGACTGCTCCCGTCAGCGCGTCGACAAAACTGTCATGTCCCTTTTGCACGATTTGGCAGGAGAACGGGGGGTAATGTCCTGTTTTTCGGCCATGATGAAGGGCGAAAAGGTAAACAGCACTGAAAAACGTGCCGCTCTTCACACGGCCTGCCGCAGTTTCTCTGACGCGCCGGTATATGCGGAAGGAAAAGATATTATGCCGGAAATGCGTCAAATCCGGCAGAGCATCAGAAATTTTGCTGAAAAAATTCACAAAGGGGAAATCTGCGGTTCCGCAGGAAAACCTTTCCGTCATCTTGTGGTCATCGGCATCGGAGGTTCCTATCTGGGGCCGGAGTTTGTCTCCCGTGCCCTTGGCGCATTTGCGGACAAAGGACTTGCCATACACTATCTGGCAAATGTGGACATTCACAATTTCGGTGACGTGGTTTCCCGCATTGATCCGGAAACCACCCTGTGGATCATCATCTCCAAAAGCTATACCACTGCCGAAACCCTGGCAAACACCCGGCAGGCTTACGCATTCATGGCGGAAAAAGGGCTTGATCCCTCAAAGCATGTGGTCACAGTGACGGCAAAGGGCAGTCCGGGCGATGATCCGGCCAATCCGGTACTGGCCTGTTTTCATATGTATGATTTCATCGGTGGCAGATACAGCGTTACGTCCGCAGTGGGCGGCGTTCCCCTGAGTCTTTTTCTGGGATACGACTGTTTTGAGCGGTTCCTCAAAGGCGCAGAGGAAATGGATCTGCACGCGCTTCATGCACCGGTAAGCGAAAACCTTCCCCTGAATGCGGCTTTGATCAGTGTATGGAACAATAATTTTCTCGGCTATCCTGCGCAGGGAATTATTCCCTATGCAGATCCTCTGTCCAAACTCGCGCCCCATGTGCAGCAGTTGTATATGGAAAGCAACGGAAAATCGGTTACAACTGAGGGTGAACCGGTCGGGGAATCCACAGGCATCATTGTTTTCGGTGAACCCGGAACCAACGCGCAGCATTCCTTTTTCCAACTGGCACATCAGGGAAGACCTTTTCCCATTGATTTTATTGGTGTCATCCATCCCCAGTATGATCAGTACCGGTCCGAATCCAAAGGCGTGAGCAATCATCAGGAACTATGGGCCAATCTGCTGTCCCAGCCTATGGCTCTGGCTCTGGGCAAAGCAAATGAGGCTGATCCTGCCAGATCCTTTGAGGGAAACCGGCCATCATCAACCATTCTGCTGGAGGATTTGTCTCCGGAGAATGTGGGACGACTGCTGGCCTTTTATGAACATCGCACGGTTTTTGAGGCATTTGTCTGGGGCATCAATCCCTTTGACCAGTTTGGTGTGGAACTGGGGAAAAAACTCGCAGACGGGGTGCGGACGGAAATGGCTGCGAAAAATAAGGATGCAGCACACAGTTTTGAGAAAGCCGATCCCATTACACGGTTTTATCTGGAGAGTCTGTTTGCAGGGAAGATCATTGGATAAAAAGGATGAAAAAATGACAGGTAAAGAAATGGCACAGCATGTTAATACGGCTCCGCTTTCAGACAATTTTTTTATTCGTGTATTTTCGTGTGTTTCGTGGCTGAAAAAACACAGGCATTCCTCAATCTCTGAAAGCGGTTTGGTATAAAGAATCTGTCAAACAGGTGTCTGCTGATGAGTTTTGGACAGTCAGGTGATTTCTGAAAATAAATATCCCATTTCAGTTCAGGCACAGGGCACAAGCTGGAAGCTTATGCTGTTTTTTTGGGATATTCTTTTCTGGAAATCACCTAAGGGTCTGTAAAAAAATAACCTGTACAATTTTCCTGTCCGGAAACCCTAAGGGTTTTGAAAACCCTTAGGGTTTATAACAGGTTATTTTGATACAGACACTAAGGGTTTCAGACAGAATTTAATGTCCAGTTATTTTTCAGATTTCATATCACATCATAATCAGGCCGGGGTTTCCTTCATTTTGGAATATCGCTGATTATGGCGTTTCTGTGCAGACAGCACGGCCTTCCGCATGCGTATGGAAAGGGGCGTGATTTCCACCAGTTCATCTTCCCTGATAAAACTGATGGTCTGTTCAAGAGTGGGCGGTTTGATGGGGGAAAGAATCACATTTTCATCTTTGCCGGAAGCGCGCATATTGGTCAGCTTCTTTTCCTTGCAGGGATTCACGTCAATATCCTGCCCCCGGTTGTGTTCCCCGATAATCATGCCTTCATACACAGGTTCCCCTGCCAGAATGAAAAGCCGGCCCCGCGGTTCCAGATTGAACAAAGCATACGGCACTGCCTTTCCCGTGCGATCCGAGACAATGGAACCGGTAAACCGGCTGGGACAGATTCCCCGGAAAGGCTCATATCCGTCAAACAGGGAGTGCATAATGCCTGTGCCCCGTGTATCCGTGAGAAATTCATCCCGGTATCCGATCAGGGTTCGTGCAGGCACGGAAAATTCCATGCGCACCCGGCCTTTGCCGTTGTTGACCAGTTTGTTCATCCGGCCTTTGCGCAGGGCAAGTTTTTCCGTGACCACACCCATAAAACGCTCTTCACAGTCCACGAGCAGGCATTCAATGGGTTCCAGTTTTTCACCGTTTTCATAACGGTAAATCACATCCGGCCTTCCCACGCAGAATTCATAGCCTTCCCTGCGGATGGTTTCAATGAGAATCGCAAGCTGAAACTCGCCCCGGCCTTTGACCAGAATACTTTCCCGGTCTCCGGTTTCTTCCACGCTGATAGCCACATTGACAAGGGTTTCTTTCAGCAGCCGTTCCCGTATACGGCTGAACTGCACATGCTTTCCCTCCTGTCCCCCAAAGGGAGAATTGTTGAAGGTGAACATCATGGATACAGTGGGTTCATCCACCCGGATGCGGGGCAGGGCTTTGGGAGTCAGGCGGTTGCAGATGGTATCCCCTATTTTGACATCCTCAATTCCCGCAATGACCACAATATCTCCGGGCTGAACCTCGCGCACATCCTTTAACTGCATTCCTTCATAAACCTGCAGTTTAGTCACTTTCAGGGGAATGCTCCTGCCGTTTTCCCCCAGACAGATCAGACTGTCATTTGCATGAGCCGTGCCATTGAAAATCTTGCCCACAGCCAGCCGTCCCACATAATCTGAATATCCCAGATCAGACACCAGCATCTGAAAAGGAGCGTCCGGATCATAGGAAGGGCCGGGAATCTGCGCCAAAATGGTGTCAAACAGCACATGAAGATTTTTTCCTTCCTCATCCAAAGATTTTACAGCTATTCCCTCCCGGCCAATGGCATACAGCAGGGGAAATTCCAACTGATCATCAGTGGCATTCATGTCAATGAGCAGATCATATATTTCATCCAGCACTGCATCTGCCCGTGCATCCTTTCGGTCAATCTTGTTGATGACCACAATAATCTTCAGCCCGGCTTCCAAAGCTTTTTTCAGCACAAAACGGGTTTGGGGCAAAGGGCCTTCAGACGCATCCACCAGCAGAATCGCGCCGTCTGCCATGGAAAGTGCGCGTTCAACCTCTCCTCCGAAATCTGCATGTCCGGGAGTGTCAATGATATTGATCCGGACGTCTTTCCACAGGACAGAACAGTTTTTCGCTGCAATGGTGATGCCCCGCTCTTTTTCCAGATCCATGGTATCCATGAGGCGTTCATCAGTTTTCTGATCTTCGCGGAACAGACCGCTCTGCCGGAACATGGCATCCACCAAAGTGGTTTTGCCATGATCAACATGCGCGATAATGGCGATATTTCTTAATTTTTCGTTTATCAAAAATTTTCTCCAGTTCTCTGTTTTTCTCTGATCTCCTGTTCCTTTTTCAGGAACGGAGCAATCATAGTAATCATCCCTTCAGCAATCCGCAATATCCCCCAGGGCTGTTAAGTTCTTTAAAAAATCCCCTCTTGAGAGGGGCAGGGGTGTGTAAAAATCCCCTGCTGAAAACACACCCCTTTGTCCCCTCTCAAGAGGGGAATGAGAACTTAACAGCCCTGTCCGCAATATCCCCTGCCGGAACCCGGGACCGGCCTGAGTCAGACAGAATATATTGATCATTTTGATCAACTGTGTTACAGGCACTCTGTTTTTCAAATGCCTTTTCCTTACAGCCGATTTGATTTGATATGGAGGAACAGTGATAAAAAATAAATGTTTATATCAAAATGCCTGTCTTTGCACCCTGTTTTTCATCCTGTGTATGTCCCCTTCTTCAGCCCCTGCCATCACCCGTGAAGCTGCCATAAAGTATGCTCTGGAAAAATCAGAATCCATGCGGATAGTGGAAGAATCTGCCAAATCTGTCCGGGCAGAGGCGCAGAAAGTCACTGCTTTCACTAGACCGCAGATCAGGCTGGAATCTTTGTATCTGGAAATGGGGGACAACAGTGATCCCAATCCCTTTTTTGAAACACCGGATCGGAATCTTTCTGCCGGGATCGCGGGCAGCCAACTGATTTTTGCAGGGGGCCGCATATGGCGGAGTATGGAGCTGGAGCAGAATCTGTGGAACCGGGCCGATCTGCATTACAGCACAGGAAAACGGGATATTGTCAAAGGGGTGAAAATGGCTTTTGACACGGTTCTGCTGGAACAGGCGGTTCTGGATATTCTGACAGACCGTCTGGGACAGCGGCAGAAGGAACTGGATGATGCAAAGGATTTAAGGGAAGCAGGCATGGTGACATCTTTGGATGTCCGGCAGGCCATGCTGAATCTGAGTTTTGCAGAGGATGCCCTGAAAGCAGAGGAAACTTCATACAGGGAAGCCCTGATTGACTTCAATCTTTCCCTGGGCAGATCCGGAGAGGAGCTGCCCTGGATTCCCGAAGGGAAACTGGAGGAGATCCCGGATATGGACATACTGTTTGCCCGTCTGAAAACCGCTTTTTCCCAGGAAGATCTGCTCGACATTGTCACAGGGAAAAATAAGGTACAGGGAGCGGAACTTTCCTATGAAATTGCCAAAGGTGAAACCCTGCCTGAACTGGCTCTGGTGGCTTCGGGAAAAACTGACGGGGATGACTTTGACGAAACAGATGAATACTGGAATCTGGGTTTTCAGATGAACTGGAATATTTTTGACGGCGGTCTGGTGCGCGCCAAAACCGCTTCCGCTCTTTCAGATATGCGCATGGCAGATGAGAACCTTAAAAAAACCAGAAAAATGCTGGCCGGGGAAATTGAAAAAATCGGCATCAGCATCCGTTCCTTTGAGGAGCGCATCGTTCTGCAGCGGGAGGCCGTGAATCTCTCCCGCCAAAACTATGAGGATGCCGGGGAACAGTACCGGGCCGGAACCCTGACCCTGACCCAACTGGGAGATTTCAATCTGGATTATGCCGAAGCCCGCTTCATTCTCCAGCGTCTTTTCTTTTCCCGCCGGGGGCTGCTCAATAATACCGAGGCCCTGCTTGAAGCAAAAACAGCACAGTAACGGGGCTGTCAAAAAAATTTGGCAGTGGGTCAAATCCGTTGATTCCGGAATTCCTTTGGAGACAAACCGCATTTTAAGTTGAAACAATGCAGTATCAACAGCAGTATATTGGAGGCAAACAATGAAAAAAACAGAAATCATGGTGTATGTATTGGTTTTGGTTCTGTGTCTGCCGATGATGGCAGGTGCGAAAGAAGATCGGGGCGTGAAACGGGCCAAATCCGGGGAAAATCAGGACGGGGAAAAACGCCTGGCCCTGGTCATCGGCAACGGGGCCTATCCTGTGTCCCCGCTGAAAAATCCCCCAATGATGCAAAGGATATGGGGGACACACTCAAATCCCTGGGGTTTGAGGTGATTCCGCTGCAGAATGCGGGAAAAAAGCAGATGGTGGATGCGGTCACTGACTTTGGAAACCGGCTCCGCAAAGGGGGCATCGGTCTTTTTTACTACGCAGGCCACGGCATTCAGGTAAAGGGACGCAATTATCTGATTCCCACAGATGCACGCATTGAATCTGAATCTGATGTGGAATTTGAAACTGTGGACGCGGGAAGGGTGCTGGGCAAAATGGAGGACGCACAGAACGGGCTGAACATCATCATTCTGGATGCGTGCCGGGACAATCCCTTTGCCCGGAGTTTCCGCACAGCAGAAAAAGGACTGGCCCGCATGGACACGCCCACAGGTTCCCTGATAGCCTATTCCACCGCGCCCGGTTCCGTGGCTGCGGACGGAACCGGCAGAAACGGAACCTATACCCGGTTTCTGATAGAGAAAATCACAAGTTCGGGACTGCCCATTGAGCAGGTGCTCAAACAGGTGCGCGTGGCTGTAATGGCTGAAACCGGGAGAAAACAGGTTCCCTGGGAAGCTTCGTCTCTGACAGGGGATTTTTATTTTGCAGCCTCATCCGGGTATCAGGAAGAGGAGCGCAGTAAACCGACTCCGGTTCCGTCTGCGGAACCGGAGTCGGGCAGTCTGAAAATTGTTCTGAAACCCGAAGTGGGGTGCTGTGGTGAAAATCAATGGGAAGAATTACGGTGATCAGCGGGAGTTTGCCATAAAGCAGAAAGGCAGTTACAGTGTGGAGGTGAGCGCGTCTGGGTATGAAACTTACCGAACAGAGTCCGAGGTTGTCTGAACCGGGATTCACATGATTAAAGGATTAACCGGGATTTTATGATTGTCTGAACTGTGATTTGTCTGATTATTCTGATTGCTCTGATTATTTGTTGTCTGAACTCTGATTCATCTGATTATTCTGATTACTCTGATTTTATCCTCACCTTAATCAGACAAATCAGAGTTCCAGACAGTAATTGTCTGAACAGTGATTTGTCTGATTACTCTGATTACGCTGATTTTATCCGCACTTTAATCAGATAAATCAGACAAATCAGAGTTCCAGACAGTAATTGTCTGAACAGTGATTTGTCTGATTACTCTGATTACGCTGATTTTATCCGCACTTTAATCAGATAAATCAGACAAATCAGACAAATCAGAGTTCCAGACAGTAAATGTCTGAACCGGGATTCACATGATTAAAGGATTAACCGGGATTTGCAGGATTGTCTGAACTCTGATTTTTCTGATTACTCTGATTTTATCCTCACCTTAATCAGATAAATCAGATGAATCAGAGTTCCAGACAGTAAATGTCTGAACTGTGATTCATCTGATTTGAGTGATAGCTCTGATTTTATCCGCACCTTAATCAGACAAATCAGATGAATCAGACAAATCCGGGTTCAGACAGTCGGCACAGATTATCTTCTGCTTTTTTCCGGCCCCAAAGTGCAGGTGGGATACAGTTTGGGTGTGAACCGCTCAGGCGGCGAAAGAATTTCCCTGCCTATGCTTTTTGCCATAGCCCGGAGCATTCCGGAAAAAATCCACTGATGAAAGGGATACAGCACATACCAGTAAAGCAGTCCGCCCAGCCCGTAAGGAAGAAAACGGGAGAGCATTTGCAGTTCCGCGCTGCCTTTTCCAGAGGGAAGAATGCGGATATCCAGAAGAGCCTCACCCGGCATTTTCATTTCTGCCCCAAGCACCAGCCGTTCCGGTTCGCTGACTTCGTTCACCCGCCAGAAATCCAGAGCATCACCTGTGTAGAGTTTGGACGGATGACGTCTGCCCCGGCGCAGTCCCACTCCTCCGAACACGCGATCTGCCATGCCCCGCAGCCGCCAAAGCAGATCCCCGAAATAATATCCGTTTTCTCCGCCAATGCGGGAAACTGCTTTCCATACCTCTTCAGCTTCTGCCCGGATTCTGATCCGGTATCCGCATTCCAGAATGGTTCCGCCAGCCCATTGCGCATCCCCGCATCTGGCCCATTCCGGTGCGTGCATATCGCCCGCATCTGACCAGCAGGTTTCCACCTGATCTTCGAGAATCCGGTTCAGAGCTCTGCGGATGGCTGAACGGCAGTCCGTGAGTTCCAGGGGGATGATCTGCCTGATGCGGTTTTCCCTGCAGATGGTGGGGACAGCCAGCCCTTCGGTCAGGGGTACGGCAATGGAAGATGGCACAGGGGTAATCAGATGAATCCATATGGCACTCAGATGCGGGGTCAGAAAGGGAACCGGAATGATTTTGCGCGGGGGCAGACCTGCCTCCTGTGCAAACATATTGATGAGATCCCGATAATTCAGCACATTTGGGCCGCCAATGTCAAAAGTTTTTCCTGTAGTTTCCTTTTTTTCCAGACATCCGCGCAGATAAGCCAGCACATCTGTGATGGCTATGGGCTGGGAAGGTGTTTCCACCCATCTGGGGGTAATCATAACCGGCAGCCGGTGAGTCAGATAGCGCAGGATTTCAAAGGACGCGCTGCCTGAACCCAGAATCATGGCCGCATTGAGTACCGTGACCGGAACTTTTCCGGCCTGGAGAATTTTTCCCACCTCATGCCGGGACCGCAGATGTCTGCTGATGCGCTGATGCCCCGGCTCTCCGAGTCCACCCAGATAAATAATGCGATCCAGTCCGGCTGCCTCTGCTGCGGCAGCCATGTTCAGTGCTGAAATCCGATCAGCCTGCGCATATTTTTCTTTCTGCGCGATCATGGAATGCACCAGATAAAATGCTGCACTGCAGCCTTTGCACGCATGGAAAAGGGATTGACGATCCAGAACATCCCCCTGAACAAGTTCTGTATTTGGATGCGCTGCCCAGGTTCGGCAGGCCATTTTTTCCACAGATCTGCCCATAGCCCTGACATGAAATCCTTTTTCCAGAAGAAGTGGAATCAGTCTGCCTCCCACATATCCGGTCGCGCCCGTAACCAGTACAGGCCGTGTGTCACTGTTCCTGCTTACCGGGACTGCCCCATCTGCAATGCGCCCCGGATCTGCATTTTCCTCATTGTCCCGGTTGGCCCTGAGAATGTCTGCAATCGCGGAAATGACCTCATCGGCACGATCCTCCGGCACTGTGCAGGAAGCTGCGCCCCGGTGTCCTCCGCCCCCGAACCGGGAAAGCATCAGACCTGCATTGACCCTGCATCCGGGGTTGAAAATGCTGTGCCCCACCCCGATAATAACTTTGCCCGGCTCCTCTTTATGTCTGCGGATTTTCATGCTTACAATGGCATCGGGAAAAAGGGAATAGACCAGAAAACGGTTGCCCCGCGGGGCTTCGGCAAAGGAGCGGAAATCCGTGACTGAAACATGACCGAGCAGCCGCGTATGTTTTTCCAGCACGGATTTGAACCCCATATTTTCCTGCACCACCGCATCACAGCGTTTTTTCACCTCAGAATCCTGCATGATGTCTTCAATGCTGTGTCTGCGGACCAGATCAGCGAGATGATTCCAGTAAGCTTCGTCCGAGAGTCTGCTTCCGGTCAGTGTCATGGAAAGAAGCACATAGGGATATTTTTCCGGATGCAGGACTTCATCCAAAGACAGATCAGCAGAATCAATTTTGTCTGTCTGCCGGATCAGTTCCCCGTAATCACGGGTGAAAATATCTTTGTAATATTCGTAAATAACGCCTGCTGCCGAGGGTGCGATTTTGTACAGTCCCTGAAAAGGGACATCAGGTTTGTTGGTATAGTGATGGTCAAACCAGAGTGCGCAGTTTTTGTGAAAAGGCAGGTTGGCAACAATATCACCGGGCAGAATATCCACCTTTCCCTTCTGCATGTCATTGGGCTCAGTCCACTTCACCTCCCGGGTAATATTTTCGGCCTCATACAGAAGTGCGGCGCAGACCACGCCGTCAAAATCCGGACGGGTGACGATTCTCATGGTATCCTCCAGAAAAATTAATATTGAGATTTTTCAATTATTATTATATCATTGATATATACTTCGGTCCGGCGGTCGGAAACCGTAAATTGTGAAGTATATCGGCATTCATAAAAAATTACAAGCAGGGAAATCATATGGCACTGTTTCTTGTACAGCACGGCAGTTGTTTTTCCAAAGAGGATGATCCGGAACAGGGGCTGTCACCCGAAGGCATGGCAGACGCGTGGCGCATTGCAGAGGTAGCCAAAGAGTACGGGGTTCAGGTAAGCCGCATTCTCCACAGCAGCAAAAAAAGGGCCAGGCAGACAGCCGAGATTTTCGCGGAATTCCTCAATCCTGAGGAAGGCATTTCTGTGGCTGAAGGACTCAAACCTTTGGATGATCCCACAGTTTTTGCGGAAGTCCTGCATCCCGGAGATGATCTGATGCTGGTGGGTCATCTGCCCTTTCTGGAAAGACTCACGGCCTTTCTGATCACCGGGAATGCCAATATAACCGTGTTCCGGTTCCAGAACGGGGGAATTGTCTGTCTGGACACGTATCCGGGAGCAGATTCATGGACCATCAAATGGGCTTTGATGCCGGAGATAAAGTAAATGTCTGAAAAGGACAGCCGGATATATCAGAATGTGCAGATAGCTTTTGGAATCATAGCGGTCTTATGGCTTGTTTACCTTGCGGATTTTATTCTGCCAGGGGATCTGCGTCTGTACGGACTTCGGCCCCGCAGCCCTGAAGGACTCACCGGAATTGTGTGCTATCCGTTTCTGCACAGTGATTTACGGCATCTTATCGGCAATTCCGGCACGCTTTTCATTCTGCTGACTGTTTCCCTTTCCATGGATCGGCGCATGACGGTTTTCGCTCTGCTGATTATTATTTTTGCAGGCGGCTCCGGTGTATGGCTTTTCGGGAAACCGGGAAGTATCCATATCGGGGCCAGCGGTGTGATTTTCGGACTTATCGGATTTCTTCTCTTTATCGGCATTTTTCAGAAAAACTGGAAAACGCTTTTTTTTTCCATAGCCGTATTCATGGCCTATGGCGGCGCGCTCTGGTCTCTGCTTATTATTCAGAAGGGCGTAAGCTGGAGCGGACATTTCTGGGGCTTTGTGTCCGGTGTGGCTGCGGCCTGGCATATGCGCAAAAGCAAAGAAAACTGACAGCAGGATTCGGAGGTGACATATGACAGACTTTCTGGATAGCTTGCTTGGCATGCTCATCCGTATTCCCGGGCCTGTGTATCTGCTGATTTTCATGGCAGCCGCGTCCGGATGCATTCTTATTGCATGGAAATGGGCCAATGCAGACGGATCCCTTGATTTTCCCATGCCGGAACTGACCCGTTTTGATCCCTATGCCATTGCTGCTTTGCGCGGAAAGGAAAATCAGGTTATCCGCACCGCTGTTTTCAGTATGTGGAAGCGGAATCTCCTTGATATAAAAGGAGAAGGAAAGGATATGGAGATCAGAAGCATTCCTGTCCGCAAAACTGTTCTGCATTCTGTGGAAAAACCCATCCATGTTTTTCTGGAAACCCCGCGCAAACCCAAAGATCTGTTTAATGACACGGATCTGCTTTCCCAGATAAGGGCATACAGCGAGGCCGGTTACAGGGAAATGAAAAAACTGCGCCTGCTCCGGAATGCAGGGGATCATGTTCGTGCCTGGACCGCACTGTTTGTCATGGCCGGGGCAGTCTGCTGCATTGGGGGGATCAAACTTTTTTTAGGTATTATGCGGGACAGACCTGTGGGATTTCTGATAATTCTCATGATTGTTTCCCTTGTATTTCTGCTGATTACAGTAAAACCCTGGGATCATTTCACCCTGCTGGGAAGGCGTTATTTCAAAGCAGTGGAGGATCATTTCCGCTGGCTGCGGGATGCAGTAAAAACCGGAAATTTTCCCGAAGGAATTGAACCTGCTCTGGCTCTGGCGATTTTCGGTGTGGGAATTTTCGCGGGGATCGAACTTTTTGCGCCTTTCAGCAGTGCATTTCCGGCATCCGGTTCCGGGAATGGAAGCAGCGGCGGATGCGGGGGAGGATGCGGAGGAGGATGTGGCGGGGGGTGTGGAGGAGGATGCGGCGGATGCGGATGAGACAGGAGTTTGCTGTGAATTCCAGCATTCCGGAAAACGCGTACATCCCTTCCGGCCTGCTTTTCCAGTGGCATATAACTGATCGCTGCAATCTCCGCTGCACCCACTGCTATCAGGAAAGTTACAGCGGAAAGGAACCCGGATTTGAAGATCTGATGAATATTCTGGATCAGTTTTCCCAACTGATCGCTTTGTGGAGAACCCGTGAAAAGGTGCGCGCCCATATCACGGTATCCGGCGGCGAGCCATTTGTACGCAGGGATTTTCCTGATCTTCTGGAAGTGTTTCATGCCAGACGCGCAGAGTTCTCTTTTGCCATTCTCAGCAACGGCAGTCTGATAGATGCCAAAATGGCCCGGTATCTGAAAAAACTCAAACCCGCGTTTGTGCAGATCAGCATGGAAGGGGGCAGGGAAAGCCATGAAAAAATCCGGGGGTCCGGCACGTTTGATATGGCTGTATCAGCTTTGAAACATCTTGTCCGCGAAGGCATCCGCACTTTCATCTCTTTTACAGCGCACAGGGAAAATTACAGAGAATTTCCCGCAGTCGCGCGGCTGGGTCAGAAAATCGGGGTTTCCAAGGTATGGGCAGACCGTCTGATTCCCTGCGGAAGCGGAGCCCGGCTCAGAGAAATGCTGCTGACACCGGATGAAACCCGGAATTTTTTTGAAATCATGGCAAAAACCCGTCTGCATTTTCCAAAATCATTATTGTGCAAAACAGAAATTTCCATGCACCGTGCCCTGCAGTTTCTCATTGGCGGCGGACGTCCCTATCACTGCACAGCAGGCGGAAGTCTGATTACAGTTCTTCCATCCGGCGATCTGCTGCCCTGTAGGAGAATGCCGGTTCCTGTGGGAAATCTCAGGGAAAAATCTTTGACTCAACTGTATTACAGCAGCGATTTGTTTCAGGCTCTTCGGGACAGGCAGAGAATCAGCGCGGGATGTGAAGAATGTTTTTACGCCAGGCTCTGCCGGGGAGGGCTGAAATGCCTTTCCCATGCCATAAACGGTGATCCTTTCACTGCTGATCCCGGATGCTGGAATGCTTTGCAGAATACAGAGAGAGCCTGTTCTGTTTTAGCCACGAATTGCACGAATCACACGAATTGAAGGAAATCTGTTTTAGCCACGAATTGCACGAATCACACGAATTTTGATTTCCATATAAGGTGATTTAAAAAAAAGAATATCCCACCAAAGTAGCATAAGCTTCCAGCTTGTGCCCTGTGAACTGAGATGGGATATTTAAGTAAGGTTCCATAAATTTTCAGGCATAAAATTTTCAGAAAAACCGGATTTTGGGGAAAAAGCCGGTTTTTGGAATACACGAAAATTTTTGTTTGCCTACTTATTTTAAGAAATCACCCCAAGTGTTTTAAACCCTAAGGCTTTTTGGACAAAAAAATTTGTACGGGTTATTTTTTTACAAACCCTTAGCCACGAATCACACGAATTTTGATTTCCATGTTTTCCTGCAATTCGTGTGATTCTTGTGATTCGCTGTTAAAATTGTGCACCATTTCCTGATATATGGAGAAAAAAATGAGTATTTCCATAAATTTGTCAGAAACAGCCATTGAACCCGCTGATGCGGACGCTCTCCTTGCTCTGTGCGGAGATCTGCGGCAGATTCTGGGAGAAAACCTGATCTCCCTGGCCCTTTACGGCAGTGCTGTCCGCAAAGATTACCGTCCCGGAAAGAGCAATATCAATCTGCTCGCGGTGGTGAATCATATTGATCTGCCTGTACTCAGAACTGTGCTGGATGCAGTATTCCGGGGCAGAAGATTCGGTATTGTGCCTTTTTTTCTCACATATGAGGATTTGCAGAGTTCCGCTGATGTTTTCCCTGTCAAATTCATATCCATGAAGGAAAATTACAGGGTGCTGTACGGAAGCGATGTGCTCACCGGTCTGGAAATAGCAAGGGAGCATCTGCGTCTGCGATGCGAGCAGGAAATGAAAAATATTCTGCTGCGCCTGCGGCGCCATTATCTCATGTCCGGGGGCCGGCGTCTGACAGAGGTGCTGTCCGGCATGACTGTGGGCTTTCTGGAATCTTTGCGCATGCTCCATTCCCTGATTCACGGAACCCTGCCCTCACGCGAAGAAGTGATTGAATCCGCAGCCAAAACCTTTGGCATTGATCCCGAAGTGCTTATCAATGTCAGCACCTTGAGGGAACTGGATGTGGCCCTGCCCAGAGAAGAGGAGGAGGAACTGTATGCCCTGTTTATGGACACAGTTGAAAAAGCCGGACGCATAGCCGACAAACTGTAGTCAGCAAAAACCGGATTTTTCCAAAAAATCCGGTTTCTTGTGCAGAACTGACAAAAAAAACAAATCCAAATCCCGGAAGGGATGATATTATTGTAAAAATGACAAAAAAAACAAATCCAAATCCCGGAAGGGATGATATTATT
>CAZHPS010000103.1:0-16501 GCA_964534335.1 uncultured Desulfobacterales bacterium | reverse complement strand
CAATGCTATAATAATTTCACCCCTTGCGGGGTTAAAAAAATGTGGCTGTTATAATGATTTCAATGCTATAATAATTTCACCCCTTGCGGGGTTAAAAAAATGTGGCTGTTATAATAATTTCACCCCTTGCGGGGTTAAAAAAATCCTTTCTTATAAAAAATCCCTGTAGTTCCTGACGGGGTTGAAAAAATCCTTTCTTATAAAAAATCCCTGCAGTTCCTGACGGGGTTAAAAAAATCCTTTCTTATCCATAATCCTTGTAGTTATCCATAATCCCTGCAGTTATCCCTATAGTTATATGACAAGTCCGGCGCAGGAACCGAAATTCCTGCGCCGGGTGTTATGTTTTATGAATTTATACCCGGCGATGAAACAGAGCCGGGTATTTTGTTATGTTTACAGGTTAGACTCTTGCAGTTTCAGGATCAATCATGATGATTTCCTGATCCAGCAGGGCTACGATTTCGGCCAGTTCAGGATCAACAGCAGGTTCTGCCGGTGTTTCCTCATACATGGCTGCATCATCATAGACCGGTGCTTCGGACCGGGCAATCATCACTTCATTGACATCCACAGCCTCACCCTCTTCGGGCAGCAGGTAGTCCTCACCGCCGTCAAGGTATTTGATGGCTTCCATCAGAGGATCAATATCCAGAGATGCGATATAATCCACAGTCAGGGTCGTGGTGGCTGTTCCGGTCGTGCCATCCCAATGCATGAACACGGCTTCCACATTCAGGGTAAAGGTTGTACCCGGAGTCACGCCTGCGGCAACCGCATTCACCCCTCTGGCCACCAGATTTCCGTTGGTGAAGGTCATCCAGCTTGGCAGGTTGGTGATGGTGTAGGAAACCGGTGTCAGTTCGGTCTTGAAGGCCGTTTTAACATCCACTGTCACGAACCCGGTCGGGGTCAGGGTTTTGTCGGCTATGGTATCAGCAATGAATCCGCTGTCCGCCACATCCTGTACTTCTATCACCACCTGAATATAGGTGTATGCGCCCTGTGCATCCTCCAGATAGACATCCAGAACATAGAAATCCTGATTTTCATAATCCAGAGGCAGATCTGCGTTCATGGTGACATTGACAGTTCCGCCCACTGCCGGTGCGCTGTCCACCGTAAACAGGGTATCATTCGGCGACATGGCAACGGACATCACAGCCGTAACCGGTCTGTCATCTGTTACAGTGAAGGAACCGATAACAGTACCTGCGGTAAGTGTAGTACCTTCGGCTTTGACAATCCATGCTCCGTCACTTCTGGGAGCCTGATTCACATAGTTGATGATGGTGACAGTTGCACTAGTATCAGTGATGCTTCCCACAGAGGCATTGGAGAGCTGTACCTCAAATGTCTCGTCAGGTTCACCTTCATCATCATCGCCGTTGACTATAATCTGGACTGATCCTGTGGTATAGGTTTTGCCCAGATTCACGGTGCCGGAATTGGCTTCATAATCCGAACCCGCAGTGGCTGTGCCAGTACCTGTGGCCCAGTCAACCTTGACTTCGTATTCAGATTCCACCGGTGTGCGGTCAACGACCAGATTTGCCCAGGTCGTGGTTCCGCCAATGCCTTCGTTCACGGAAATATCCGAAGACCAGAAGATTTCCATGACCTCATCATCAACGATGGTGACTGTCTCATCCTGCACACCGTCTTTGATGCTTCCGCCATCCACAGCAGTAATGGCTATCACAAAGGTTTCATCATCTTCATAGATGCTGTCATCCACTGTGGTAAGTTCCATGCTGGCAGTGGTCTGGCCTGCAGGGATAACAATGGTGGTCAGTCCGGCATAATCATTGCTTTCCGCCATACCATTGTCCGTAGCGAGAGGTGCTGCGCCGTTGTCTGTATAACTAAGGGTGACAGTAACCGGGTTCACACTCGGATACAGCATCTGGGTTATGACAGTGGTGCTTCCGCCGTTTTCATTCATTGTGTTGGAAGAGAGCCACATGAACACCTGTGGCGGAGTTTCATCATCCACCAGGCTGGCCGTGACCTGCTGTGTTCCGTCTTCCTCACCGTTGGCGACTGCGACAATATCCACAATTACAGTTTCCGTGCCTTCGTAGATAAAGTCATTTGTGCCTGTGAGAGTGACAGATCCGGTGGTCTTGCCCGCACCAATCACAATCTGCGTTGCGCCCGCGGTGTAGTCACTTGCGCCCGCTGTTCCGGCAAAACCCAGATTCACTGTCACGGTCTGGAACGACGGCGCATTCAGAGTGGCTATCACGTTGGTCTTGCCGCCGTTTTCTCCAAAGGTCGGGCTGCTAAGAGACAGCGTGACCTTTGGCAATGCACTGGCTTCCTCAATAACAGCCGTTGCATTGGAATTGGCACTCATGCTGTCCTGCCACGGCGTGCCGTTTTCCACTGCGCTCACTGTGGCTTTCACAGTCTCGTTGCCTTCATAATCGGAATCCGCCACACCGCTCAGGGTGATACTGCCTGTGCTTATATTGGCAGGAATCACGATGGTGGTGACAGCCGAATAATCCGAACCAAAGGTGGCCGTGCCTGTGTAGGCAATGGTGACCGTGGTGGGCAGCACGCTGGTAATCAGCTTGTTTCCATCACTCGGATGTACCAGAGTTGCCAGCAGTTGCGTGGTTCCGCCGTTTTCCACAAAGGTTTCGAGGCTGTAGGCAACCTTCACCTGCGGTTTGTCTTCCTCATCCGTAATGGTGACAGTGACCTGATTTGCAGTGCCTTCGGTGGCTACAGTGCCGGTCAAGCCAGTACTGTAAAGCACATCAATGTCAATGATGACAGATTCCTGATATTCATAGTTCGAATTATCATCTATCGCCGAAATAACATCAGGGCCGCTCATTGTGCCTGTTGTGAAATTTGCATTAATTACAATTAGATCATTAGTGTCATAATCAGTACTCTTGGAAGCTGTTCCGCTGTAAGCCAGTGCAACAGTCAATGGCGATTCCGAAGCCTTGGATGCCACAGCCGTAACAGTTGCCGCCTGGGCAGTGCCTTCGGCAAGGGTTCCGGAGCTTACACTAAGGGTCACAGTGGGCAGATCCGCACTGTCGTCAATCACGGCTGTAACCGGAACCAGACCTGTATAAGTTACACCAATGGCTGTTCCGGTGACACCGATAATGACCCGCTCCTGACCGATTACACCAGTGCCATCATTCTCATATGTGTTATCCGGTATGCCGGTCAGAATTACAGACTGTGTGGTCTGCCCCGCAGGAATGAAAACCTGCGTTGCAGCAATCTGATAATCCGAATCCTTTCCAGCATCCATTGCTGTGAAATTCAGATCCACTGTCACATCCTGATATGTGGCTTTGTCAAGGGACACAATCAGGGTTGTGGTTCCCAGATCTTCCATAAAGGTGTTGCTGCTCAGGGCAAGCGTTACCTTCGGAGGAGTGGTTGTATCCACAAGACTGGCTGTGAGTGTCTGTGCCCCACCGGATTCAGAACCGTTGGTCACGCTAAGGATGTCAATCTGAACACCTTCTGTTTTTTCAGACAGATCATCTTCCAGACCCTGCAGTACCAGAGTGCCGGTGGTGCTGGTGCCGTTACCGGGGATGACAATGCTGGTCTGTCCCATTGGTACGGTGATATAGTCACTTCCGATTCCCTGCACTGCATTTCCACTGAAGCCCAGGGTGACTGTGACCGGAATCTCGCTGGCATTGGACAGGGTGGCTATCACCAGAGCGGTTTGGAAACTTTCCGTAAACTCGCCATTGGTTGTTCCTGTTCCCTTGCCAAAAGACAGGGTCACGGTGGGCAGATCATCACTGTCATCAATGGTGGCTGTTACCGTTTTCACCGTGCCGAGTGTGGCATTGGCCGGTGTTCCGCTGACACCCACAATCACAGTATCCAGACTGCCTTCGTAGATTTCATCCCCAAATGCCTCAAGTGTGACAGATCCGTTTGTACTGCCTGCGGGGATAAAGATCTTTGTTGCTCCACCAATTACAGTGTAATCACTCGGATTGACAGCCGTGCTGCCGCTGAAGGTCAGATCCACAGTGACCGGAAGCGCGCTTGCCTTATCCAGTGTTGCAATAACCATAACCGTACCGCCTGCGCCGCCGCCATCACCTTCAGTCCAGTGGGAGATCGGACTCAGGTTCACCACCGGCATGAGATCATCTTCAATGATGGTGGCTGTAACAGCGAAGGGAGCAGCGGTATACACTCCGGGCGACATGGAGACAATGCTGATGCCAATGGTCTCATTGCCTTCATAGAGATTGTCCTGAATGGCTGTGAAAACCACTGCCGATCCTGTGGTCTGACCCGCAGGAATGATAATGTCAGTGGTGGTGCCGGACATGGAGTAATCCGTGCCGTACACACCCGCACCGTTTGCAACTGCCAGCGTGACTGTCAGATCCTCTGCATAGGTATAAGCCAGAGTTGCCACCACAGTGGCGGTTCCGCCGGCTTCAGCCATGCACCCGCCTGTCAGTGCCAGACTTACAGTGGGAATGCCCTCATCATCAAGGATGGTGGAGGTTACAGACAGATTGCTTGCACCGGCTGTTCCGCCTGTCACGGTACCGATACTGACGATGACAGATTCGGAACCTTCTCCAACCTTATCATCAGACGTGGACAGAACCGTAATACTGTTCTGCACCTCGCCCGGCATAAAGACCACACTCTTGCCGGATGAAACCTTGTAATCCGTGCCAAACTCGGCTTTTCCGCTGAAGTCCAGATCCACTGTCACAGGCAGTTCACTGGCATTGGACAGATAGACCGTAATGGTATTCACACCGCCGACTTCCGGCATGGTTCCGGTGGACTGATACAGGGTCACTTTCGGCAGATCCTCAAGATCACTGATGGTGGCTGTACCATCAAGAACTGTGCCTGCTGTGGCTCCGGTAATGGCAGTCACACTCACCTCAATGGATTCATCACCTTCATACACAGAACCCAGCACACCGTTCAGGGTAATGAAGCCTGTGGTGCTTCCGGCTGGGATTACGATAAAGGTTGGGACGGCGTTATAATCCGTGACCTCAGCACTGCCTGCAAAAGCCAGTTCCACTGTCACAGTGCTTCCGCTGGCCTTATCCAGAGTGGCAATCACTGCAGCGGTTCCGGTGTCTTCCATAAAGGAAGTGTCAGATCCACCCAGGTATTTTACACTCAGGTTCACCTTCGGAGGCGTGGTGGCCGGATTGTCCGTGATAACGGCCGTCACCTGCTGCGTACCAACTTCTGTTGCATTCGCGCTATGGGATCCGACACCGATAATCAGGGTTTCATCCCCTTCATACAGGGTATCCATCGCGCCGGTGATGGTCAGGGTTCCGGTAAGGCTGCCTGTGGGGATCGTAATATAGGCAGAACTCAGTGTGTAATCCGATGCCCCTGCCTCACTGCCCGTGAAATCCAGAGCCACTGTAACCTCAGAGAAGGTGGTGCGATCCAGATAGGCCGTCACAACCGTTGTGCCATAAAGTTCGCTGAATGTGGCATTGGACAGGCCCAGCGTTACCGAAGGCTTAATGGCTGTGTCATCATCAACAATGCTCAGGGTTACTGACTGGGCAGTTGCCTCAGAAGCACCCGCGACTGCTGCAATGTCAATAACAACGGTTTCTGTGCCTTCCACATCCTCATCATTGATGCCGTACAACTGCACAAAGCCGGTTGTGCCGGATGTGATGACGATCTGGGTACCGCTGATGCCATAATCGCCTGCACTGGCTGGTGATGAGCCTGTGCCGCCTATGGACAGATCCACAGTCACCGGGAAGTTGCTGGCATTGCTCAGTGTGGCGGTGACCGTTGCAAAGGTACCGTCATTTTCACCAAAGCTGCTCAGTGCGGGTCCCAGCGTCACTGTGGGAATATCAGCACTGTCATCAATGGTGGCCGTCACAGAGGTGACAGTTCCCAGGGTTGCGCCCGGTGTCATGGTTGCAATGCTGACAATCACAGATTCAGAGCCTTCATAGATCGAGGCCGGAGAATCTGACTTACCTTCCAGGGTGATGGAACCTGTTGTTTTGCCTAAACCAATGACAATCTGTGTGGCACTGTGCGTATAATCTGTTGCCCCGCTGTCAAGAGCGGTTCCGGCAAAATTCAGATCAATGGTAACGGTTGTCAGAGCTGCACCACCACTCAGGGTGGCTATCACTTCTGAGGTTCCGCCATCTTCCAGGAATGTGGGCTTGCTCAGACTCAGAGTCACGCTCGGAGGCTGATCATCATCTATGATGGTTACGGTAAGGGTCTGCGTGATATTGTCAGTGGCAGGGCCAGCCACAGAAGTCACTGTAATGTTAAAGCCCTCATCTCCTTCATAAAGCACATCATAATTGGACTGCAGGGTCAGAGAACCTGTGGTCTTGCCTGCACCAATGAAAATGGCTGTACCGCCGCCAAAGGCATTGTAGTCCGCGTTATACTCAGCCTGTCCGTTCACCGTGCCGGTCAGTCCCAGATGAACTGTGACGGTAGTCGCGGCAGGTGTACCCAGCGTGGCTGTCACAACTGTGGAACCGTTGGTTTCCGGCATGGTGACATTGCTTACACTCAGGGTGACTTCGGGTATCTTATCGTCATCAACAATGGATACTGTCCATGTATTGGTACCTGCGCCGATGGTTCCATTCTTAATCGGTGTGACAGTGGAGATGGTGGCTATTACCGTCTCCGTTCCTTCCACATCGTAATCATCCTTGCCCGTAAGGGTGAGGAATGCGGAGGTGGATCCCACAGGAATCACAATGGTGCATCCGACCGGAGAAGTTGTATAATCCACTCCGTAAATTGCTGTTCCGCTTATATCAAGGGTGACAGTGACAGGAACTCCCAGACTTACATTCGGCCCCGGTCCTGCTCCATTAACATAAGCCTCCAAAGTCAGCGATCCGAAATTTTCAGAGAAAGTGGAGGAAGTACCAACCACTCTCAGATCAATATCCGGCAGATCCAAACCGTCATTAATGGTGGCTGTTGCACTGGTTATCAGACCATTTGTGGCATTCACCAGAGAGGAAATGTTTGCTGTAACGGTTTCATCCCCTTCATACACTGTATCCGGTGTTCCGCTCAGGGTAATGGAACCTGTGGTATTTCCTGCTGAGATGAAGATAAAGGTTCCGACTGCATAATCCCCTGCGACTGCTGTTCCTGCATAGGACAGATTCACGGTGACATCTGTACCCGCTGCCTTGTCCAGAGTTGCCACAACCAGAGTGGTTCCGCTGTCTTCGGCAAAACTGTCCGGATTCATGCTCAGGGTCACTTTGGGCAGGTTCCCGGCATCATCATCAATAATGGAAGCCACAACCACCTGTGTTCCGGACTCAGAGGCACCTTCCACAGTTCCCATTTCAATGCGGATACCCTCTTCCAGTTCGTAGAGAACATCGGATTTCGCACTGATCAGCAGAGAACCTGTGGTCTGTCCCGCCGCGATGACAATTTTTGTCGCGCCGGCTGCTGTGGTGTAATCTGTCCCGAACAGGGCAGATCCGCCGGTGAAATCCAGATCCACTGTCACAAGTCCGTCACTGGCCCGATCCATTGTTGCGATTACCAGTGTTGTCCCCAGTGTTTCGCTGAATGTAAGTTTGCTCACACTCAGGGAGACCTGCGGAGCCGGATCTGTGCTTGTAATGCTTATGGTGGTGGACTGTGCAGTCACCTCCGAACCATTCACCACAGACAGAACATCCACAATGACCGTTTCAGCAGTCGGTTCGTAAACCGAATCATTCTCTGCTTTCAGCGTCACAGATGCAGTGGTGCTGCCTGCCGGAATCATCACCTGGGTGGCACTCAGGGTATAATCCTCAGGTTCTGCCGTGCTGCCTGTACTCACGCCCAGAGTCACAGTCACATCCTGCACACTGGGATTGCTCAGGGTGAGTGTAATTACAGACGTGCCGCTGACTTCCTCATTAATCGTTATTGTTGAGGCTGACAGAGCCACAGAAGGCTGGGTGTCATTGTCCACCAGTTGTGCTGTGACTGTTCCTGTGCCTACAGCACTTCCTGTCACAGTTCCCATAGTTACGATAACGGTTTCTGTGCCTTCGTAAAGGCTGTCCCCCGCGGCTTTCAACTGAATCGAGCCTGTGGTCTTGCCGTCGCCTATGACAATCTGCGTGCCGTCGGGAGTGGTGTAATCCGTTGTTGACAAAGCAGTTCCGGCAAAACTCAGATCAATGGTGACAGTTCCCACAGAAGGCTGGGTGAGCGTTGCAACAACCAGAGTGGTTCCGCTGTCCTCTGTAAAAGAGGAGGCAGGACTGAGTCCCAGAGTGACTGTGGGCATCCCGTCTCCGTCCAGCACAGTGTATGCGGATGAACTCAGAGTCGCTGTTGAAACATTCACAGATGTATTTGAGACAGTAACTGTAAATGCCTCATCCCCTTCATATAAAGCATCCGGTTTTCCCTGAACAGTAAGGGAGCTGGTCAGACTTCCCGCAGGAATGGAAATAAACGCGGGAACTGCGGTATAATCCGTACCCAGTCCTGCTGCACCGGTCATGCTCAGATATACCGTGATATTTTTATAGGAAGTGCCGGACAGGGTGGCAGTGACAAGTGCTGTTCCGCCGTCTTCGCCAAAGGAGGCTCCGCCGCTCAGGGTCACTGTGGGCATGTCGTCATCATCAATCAGACTTGCCGTAACCTGCTGCACGCCGTTTTCAGAGGCTCCGATCACAGAACTTATGTCAATGACAACAGTCTCTGTTCCCTCGGTATTGGGATCATTTGTTCCGGTAAGGGTTATGCTTCCTGTGGTCTGACCTTTGGCAATCACAATGGCTGTTGCGGGTGTTACGCCGTAATCACTTGCAACCGCTGTGCCTGCATAGGACAGATTCACCGTGACATCCTGAACAGTGTTGGCTTTGTCCAGAGTGGCAACAACCAGAGCTGTTCCGCCGTTTTCCCCAAAAGAGGTCGGATTCACAGACAGAGTGACTTTGGGCCAATCTGCACTGTCATCAATGGTGGCTGTGACAGAGGTGACTGTTCCCAACGTGGCATTGTCCGGAGTTCCGCTGACACCCACAATCACGCTTTCATAACCTTCATAAAGCGTATCCGAAGTGCCTGTCAGGGTAATGGTTCCGGTGGTGGAGCCTGCGGGAATCACAAGACTTGCGGTTGTGCCGCTGCTTGCCACTGCACTGTAATCCGTGGCAACCGCTGTTCCGCCATAGGACAGATTCACCGTAACAGGCAACGCGCTGGCATTGGTCAGAGTGGCTGTCACCACAGCAGATCCGGTATCTTCCGGGAACATGCCGGGGCTTACAGACAGATTCACTGCCGGTGCGCTCTCGTTATCTGTAATGATCACAGCCTGTCCTGTTCCGGCTGTGTAAGTGGCTCCCACAGCAGAGGCTATGCCCAGGGTAAGGGTTTCCGGCCCTTCATAAATGCAGTCATCAAAGGCTCCCAGAGTGACGCTTCCGGTCATCTTGCCTGCCTGTACCACAATATAGGTCTGCGGAGTCACTGTATAATCAGAGGCGACCGCAGTGCCCAGGGTCACATTCAGGTTCACAGTCACATCAGTTGCGCTGGGACGGTTCATATAGGCCGTGACAACAGAAGTTGCCCCGCCTTCAGCAATGTTCTGGGTGCTGAGTCCCAGAGTGACATTGGGCTGGCCGTCATTGTCCACAAGGGAGGACGTGGCTGACAGGGTTGCACCCAGGGTTGCGCCGGATACGGCCGTGAGATTCACAATCACGGATTCCGTGCCTTCAAAAATCACGTCATCCACTGCTGTAAGGGTAACCGCGCCTGTGGTCTGGCCCGCAGAAATCACCAGGGTTGTGGAACCTCCGGTATAATCTGTAACGGACAGGGCTGTTCCGCTGTAGGACAGTGTGACAGTAACCGGCTGGTAACTGGCTTTGTCCAGCGTCACAGTCGCCAGAGTGGTGCTGCCGACAGTGCCTTCCGCAAATGTGGTCGGAACAAAACTTACAGTTGCTTTCGGCAGATCCGCATCATCTGTAATGGTGGCCGTAACCGGACGTGTGCCTGTGACAGTGGCTGACATGGTCAGACCGGCAACTGTCAGGTTGGTCACATCAACGCCCAAATTCTCATTGCCCTCATACACGGTATCATCCACCGGAGTCAGCACAACAGAACCTGTGGTATTGCCTGCGGTGATGAAAATGCCGGTGGCTATGGTGTAATCCACGCCCTGCGCTGCTTTGCCGGTAAAGCTGAGATTGACAGTAATGTCATTCCCGCTGGTGTTGCTCAGATAAGCCGTGACAGTGGCTGTGTCTGCTGTGGTTTCCGCAAGTGTGGTGGGGCTGATGCCCAGAGACACAGACACAGAATCATTGTCCACAATCGCAACCGACGCGGAATTATTGGTCGCGCCTGCGGTCACCCCTTCGCTCAGGGTTCCCAGTTTCACAACTGCGATTTCATTGCCTTCAAAAATGGTATCCTCCACAGAGGTCAGTGTAACTGTTCCTGTGGTTTTTCCGGCTGCAATCACAATCGTGGAACTTACAGTGTAATCTGATGTGAGTTTTGCAGTTCCGCTGGAAAGATCCAGACTGATGGTGGTATCCACCCCATTGGGTGCACTCAGATAAGCCGTGATGGTTGCGGTCTGAGTATTTTCACCAATGGTGATCAGAGCCGGCCCCAAAGTCACTGTGGGTTTGTCATCATCATCAATGATGGTGAAAGCCACAGAGCTGGCCGAAGCCGAAGCTGCAGCATTGGTAAGGGTTCCCAGAGAAACAGTGAAATTCTCATCTCCTTCATACAGGAAATCTGCCACTGTGGTGAACACAGCGTTGGTAGAAGTGAGACCCGCAGGAATGACCACTGTTGCCGGGGAGGCAGCATAATCCGTACCTGCCAGTGCGGTTCCGGTGAATCCCAATTCCACTGTCACGGGCAGTCCGCTGACCGTTGACAGCACAACGTCAATCATGGCAGGGCCGCCTTCAATGGGATCCGCGCTCATTTTGACCAGAGACACGAGGGGCGCAGCGTCATTATCTGCCAGTGTCAGTGAAACAGACTGGGCAGTCATTTCCGACGCACCGGTCACACTCACCAAATCCACCGTAACAGTTTCTGTTCCCTCATAACTGCTGTCATCTACTGCCGTGAGTTTGACAGAACCTGTGACATTGCCCGGATTGATGGTGATCACTGTGGCTGTGGGTGTGGCTGTGTAATCTGTTCCGTACAGGGCTGTTCCGGCCAGACCCAGTTCAATGGTCACGGTTTCCATGGTTTTTGCAGACAGGGTGGCCATAACTGTGGCAGAACCCGGTCCTGTTTCTGTAAAACTGGACCCGTTGATCAGACTCAGGGTGACACTGGGCTGTGCGTCATCATCAATCAGGCTGGCCGTGACAAGAGCAGTCGCGCCTGTGTTGGCATTGAAAACACCTGTCATGCTGACAATCACAGTTTCATCAGGTTCATTGTTGGGATCATCCACACCGGTCAGGGTGACGGAGGCAGTGGTGGAGCCTGCGGGAATCACAAGACTTGTGGTTGTGCCGGAGCTTGCTGCTGCCGTGTAATCTGCTGCCTCTGCTGTTCCGCTGTAGCCCAGATTCACAGTCACATTCTGGAATGTGGCCTGACTCAGGGTGGCTGTCACCACAGTGGAACCCGCGTTTTCTGCAAACGTGGCTTTGCTCAGGCTCAGATTGACAGTGGGTGTGCCTTCATCATCAATGATGCTGGCGGAAACAGACGCTGGAGCAGCCGTGTTTGCGCCTGCCACATTGCTGATGCTGACTGTCACACTTTCTGTCTGTTCGGTAATGGTATCATCCTTGCCGGTCAGTGTCATTGTGGCACTGGTGGAGCCGGCCGGAATCACAATATAGGTCTTGTCAACCGTGTAATCTGTGCTGAACGTACCGGTTCCGGCAAAATTCAGATCCACCGTCACAGGAGCAAAACTGGTATTGCTCATTGTGGCTGTGATGACTGCTGAACCCAGATTTTCCGAGAACTGTGTGCTGCTGATTCCCAGAGTTACCGTAGGCAGAGCAGTTGCGTCTGTCAGGCTCAGGGTCACCTGCTGGGCTGTGGCTTCGGAAGCATTGACAACTGCGGAAATATCCGCAATCACAGTCTCAGTTCCTTCCACCAGACTGTCGGTAAGGGGAGAGACAAAAACCGTTCCTGTGGTTTTTCCTGCGGCAATCACAATCTGTGTTGCAGAGGCTGTGTAATCTGTTGTCTGCAAAGCGGTTCCGGCAAAAGACAGATCCACAGTTGTAGGCACTGCACTGGGTTTGCTCAGGGTGGCTGTCAGCACAACACTTGCGCCGCCTTCGGCAAAGGTTGTGGCAGAAGCCGACAGAGTCACATTGGGCATGGCATCATCATCGATGATGGTGGCATTGACCACATCCGGCGAACCTTTGACCGCGCCGGAAAGCGCGCCCATGGAAATGATCATTTTCTCATTTCCCTCATACCAGGTATCAGATGAGGCATAGATTGTGGCTGTGCCAATGCTTGCGCCGGATGCAATGTTGACTGTGGTGGGGCTGATGAAATAATCACTGCCTGTTACATCTCCGCTGACCACCAGAGGCACAAAAACACCTGCTGATCCTGCGGGTTTGTCAAGGGTGACAGTGACAACCGCTGTTCCGCCGGTTTCCGCAATATCGCCTTTGTTAATGGCAAGGGTGGCAATGGGAACCTCATCATCGGTAATCAGAGCCGTGACAGACTTGGTTGCACCAAATGTTGCGCCGCCGGACACATTGGCAATGGTGACGATGACATTTTCCTCAAATTCCACCAAAGCGTCATCCACACCTTTAAGGCTTATCTGTCCGTTTGTCTGTCCTGCCAGGATGGTGATAAAGGTGGCTGAGGCTGTGTAATCTGTGCCAAAACCGCCTGTTCCGGCAAAATCCAGTCCCACAATCACATTGTTGGCACTGGGCTGATCCAGAACCGCTGTGACAGTGGCGATTCCGGCATTTTCCTTAAACGGAGAACCGCTCAGGCTCAGGTTTACAGGTGTCAGGTCATCATCTATAATATTGGCTGTGACAGAAAGGGGCGTACCCAAAGATGCATTCACGGGTGTGCCTGTGACAATGATGGTTTCATTGCCTTCCACAAGCTGATCCGAAGTGGCTGTAATGGTGACAGAACCGGAAGTTGCGCCAAGAGAAATGGTAATAAAGGTTCCGGTTGTGCCATAATCAGCACCTGTAGCCACGCCTCCATAGCCCAGATTCACTGTGACGGTCTCACCTGCGGCTTTGCTCAGATAGGCAGTCACTTTTGCTGTTCCGGCATTTTCCAATATGGACACATTGTCAATACCCAAAGACACATACACTGCGTCATCATCCACAATGGTGGTGGAGACTGTCTTGACTGCGCCTGCGGTGGCCGGGCCTGTGATACTGCTTATGGAAGCTGTTACGGTTTCATCGCCTTCCACAAGGCTGTCATTGACCACAGTGACAGTGGCTGAGGCACTGCTCAATCCCTGCGCAATATAGATGGGATCATTTCCCACTGTATAATCTGTCCCAAACAGGGCTGAACCTGCAAATCCCAGATCCACAGTCACACCGCCGGGACCTGCGGACGGACTCACATAGGCTGTCACTGTGTAGGAACCTGCATTTTCAGCAAATGTGACCGCACTCACGCCCAGAGTGACCAGAGACATGTCATCGTCGAGAATGGTGGTGGTAATAGAAGACGGGGTTCCAGCGGATGCACCGCCGACTGTGCTGATGCTTACCGTAAGAGATTCAGGCCCTTCAATAAGCGTATCGCTCTTACCCGTCAGCATGACAGAGCCTGTGGTTGAACCTGCAAAAACGGTTATGTTTGCAGGCATGGAGAGAAGATCATCGGCTCCGGCTGTTCCGCTGTATCCCAAAGTGACATACACATTGGATCCGGATGTTTTGTTCAGGGTGGCTGTAATGACAGTGGTTCCGCCCTCTTCTGCAAAACTCAGTTGGCTGGCACTCAGAGACACAGTCACCAGATCATCATCCAGAACAGTGGCCGTAACCTGCTGCTGTGTGGCTTCGGTGGCTCCAGTGGCAGATGCCACATCTATAATGATGGTCTTATCCCCTTCGGTCACTGTATCAGGTGTTCCGGTCAGGGTAACGAAACCGCTGGTGGCTCCGGCAGCGACAGAAATGAAACCGGCTGACTTTGTGTAATCTGTGGACAGGGCAGTGCCTGTAAAAGCCAGATACACAGTGGCACCGCCTGCACCCGCTGCCTGACTAAGGGTAGCTGTGACTTTGGTTGTGCCGTTCTCCTCGCTGAAGGTGGTGGGACTCACGGTCAGGGCAATGGACGGATAATCATTGTCAATGATGGTGGCATTCACGGAAGTTGTGGCACCCAGGCTTGCGCCCACCACACCGGTGATGCTCACGGTCACTGCCTCATTGTCCAAATCCAGATCATCCTGATTGGTCTGGAAAGTAATATTTCCGGTTGAGCTGCCGCCTGTGATGAAAATGCTGTTGGCTGCGGTAAAATCACCGCTTTCAAATGTGCCTGTATATCCCAAAGAAACCGTGACACCGCCGGCCGGAGCTGCACTGCTCAGGGTGGCTGTGATGGTGGCAGCATTTCCCTCTGTCACTGAGGTGGGAGACATGCTCAGGTTCACGGTCGGGGCTGCTGCGCCGTCATTGTCAATAATGGAAATGGTTTTGCTGTAGGATGCAGTGGATATGTTGGCACCCGGAGCCGTGGAAATCAGCACCATAACTGTTTCCGTGCCTTCAGGTACCGTGTCAGAGGCAATTGTCAGTGTGGTGGAAGCTGACGTTGATCCCGCAGGAATGACAAGTGTGCCGCTGCCCACAGTGTAATCCGTGCTGACAGCGCTTCCGTCAAATCCCAGATAAACAGTCACATTGGAAGTGGAAGACTTTGTCAGATTCGCAGTGACAGTTGCCGCATTCGGTGATCCGTCCTCATACAGGGTGGTCGGTGTCACCGCAAGGGAAACATAAGGCAGAGTGGTGTCTATTCTTTGAAAAAGAATCTCAAATTCCTGGGTGACCTTGTTTGAGTCTGTATCTGTTGCTGACAGCCAGACAGTGACTGATCCCCCTGTGGACGGGACGGCTAATGGATTTCCGGAAAACACCCATGTGGAAGTGTTGAAACTGAGCCACCCGCCTGAATCATTTGTGGCAGAATAGGTCAGTGTATCCCCCACGTCCGGATCGGTAAAGGCATACTGACCTGACGGAAGCACAGGTGTAGGATCATTGGAATCTGTATAACCGGGGGTCACCTTGAAATATACAGCATCCCATTTGTTCAGAGCCGTGTTCCAACTGTAGACCCTGTCCACCACATCTGCATTCACCACCGGAGGCTGTGCGCCCAGCAGTTCATCAAACTTCTCCAGTTTGGCAGACTCAAAATACGTGGCCTGCACATCCACATTGTCGGTTTCCAGCACCCAGTCTCCGCCGTATGCCTCATTGCCTGTGGGATCCACAGATGCGGCCACGTTTACACCGGAAATGCTTTCAATCTTGCTGACAAACTCCTCGCCTCCGTCTTTGCCGGCCACATCACAGGCCAGCAGATCGATGCGTCCGCCATCATCCACCATCCCGCCAACGGATTTCCAGAATTCCTGCTGATCCGCACTGCTTTCCAGAGAATCTGCGGACATGGCATCGGAACCGGACAGAGCCATAATGCCTGTATTGGTATAATGGGATGCAAACGCGATGGAGTCTGCTTTTTCACCGCCCAGAGCGTCTTTGATCATGGCCGACAAATCATCCAGCGTGGTTTTGGCCGGATCATATTTGACCACAATCACATTGTCTTTTGCAGCCGCAGCCAGATCTTCCCCGTCTTTTACCTCTGAGGAAATGACCAGCACATGAGTACCGGTATCATCAGCCGCGACATCATCTATATACAGCATGGCATCGGTGTCAATTCCGATGTCATCTGCTGCGGACGCATCATCTGCCTGCGCATCCGCGTCGGCCATCTGCTGTTCGTGCATCTCCTGAGAGTGCATTTCATCCAGCAAATCCGTAAGAGCAGCACCGTCAAGGACGATTCTGTCTTCCAACCTGAGCAACCTGAACATGGACAACCTCCTTGTTCATTCCTGATTAATTGTTTTTGGGTTCATACAACTTGCCTATTTAAAACATACAAAAAAAGATAAAGCAACAATGTAATTTTTATAATTCATCTATAATAATGTCATCCCTATAATAATGTCATCCCTATAATAATGTCATCCCTTCCGGGATTCAAACCCCGCAGGGGGGGATATTATTATAACAATACCGTTGGCACAGCCAGCATTTTCATCCCTTCCGGGATTCAAACCCCGTAAGGGGTGATATTATTATAGCAATACCGTTGGCACAGCCAGCATTTTCATCCCTTCCGGGATTCAAACCCCGTAAGGGGTGATATTATTATAGCAATCCCGTTAGCACATACAGCA
>CAZHPS010000102.1:0-16552 GCA_964534335.1 uncultured Desulfobacterales bacterium | reverse complement strand
TCTTACCGGAATCCAAGTCTTACTTTGCACATAAAATCTCTGTGTTCTCTGTGCAATCCTCTGTGTTCTCTGTGGGAAACAGATGCACTCAGACATATATTCCTGCGGAGTGCAAAAATTGAGCAAAGCGGTTTTTTGCTTTCCCACAGAGAACACAGAGGATAAAAAACCGCAGATGACACAGAGAAACAGGATTTGACAGCTTTTAAAAAATTGTCAAATCTTACCGGAATCCAAGTCTTACTTTGCACATAAAATCTCTGTGTTCTCTGTGCAGTCCTCTGTGTTCTCTGTGGGAAACAGATGCACAGTCAGACATATGTTCCGGAGGAGTGCAAAAATTAAGCAAAGCGGTTTTTTGCACATTGCCGGAGGAGTGCAAAAATTAAGCGGAGCGGTTTTTTGCACACGCGGAACCGCATACCGATGAAAACCGGTATCCGGGATCATTTTTTTGCCTCAGCCGCGCTGCCGCCTTTTTTGTGTAACTGTTTCACCCCAAAACGGGGTGTTTTGACCCCATCATTCCAATTATCTGTTTTTTCATGCAAACATTTCTGATCCCTCTGATATGCGGGGTTATATGACCCCATGTCTTGATTTCCGCCTTTTATCATTACAGACCAACCTTCTGATATAAAAACACAATAATATTTTTTCACGCTGGTACAGGTCTTGCTGATTATATGTGGATGGGGATGGTTTTTATAAACCTCAGGATTTCATCAAATTCTCATAAATTTGTGCAGTCCGTAAAATAAGCGGACAATTTCATCAGAAAAGAGATATTGCTTTTATGAAAGATTCAGTATAAAATCAGTGTCATTTTTTTCAGGGGAAAGATCAGGTATCCTTTTCTTCACAAAGGAGAATCATTATGAAAAAGCAGACATTGTTTCAGACGGTTATCGGAATCTGCTGCGTTCTGTTCCTGATGAACGGGAATGCGGCTGCCCTCAATGTGAGCGGCGTGATCAGCACAAACACACCATGGACGCTGGCAAACAGTCCCTATGTGGTGACAGGAACGGTGACGGTCAATGCGGGCGTTACGCTGACCGTTGAACCCGGCGTTGTTGTCAAATTCAATGCCAACACCTATCTGACTGTGAACGGCACACTGACAGCAGACGGCACTGCGGATAAAAAGATTTATTTCACGTCCGTCAAAGATGACACCATCGGCGGGGATACCAACGGGGACGGAACCGCAACTGTCCCGGCTCCGGGAAACTGGGGTGGTCTGACTTTTAATACCGGCGCTGCAAACAATGTTCTGGATTATGCTGTTGTCCGGTACGGCGGATCAGGTGCATGGTCAGGTTCCGTGAAAATCAGCACATCTTCCCTGACCCTCAGCAATTCTGTCGTTGAAAACAGCACATATAACGGCATTTTTATTGACGGCGTTTCTCCGACTGTTACTGGCTGCACCATACAGAATAACGGATATACAGTTTCAGAATCAGGTATTTATGCCAATAATTCCAAAGGAGTGTTCACCGGCAACACGATAAAGGACAACGGCGGATACGGCATGGAAATGCCCAATTCTGTCAATGCCACTCTTGAAAACAACACGCTTTCGGGAAACAAATACAATGCCGCCCTGATTGGCGGCACCCTTGATGCGGACAGAACTTTTCAGGGCGGAATTACATATCTGATTTCTTCACTTACTACTGTTCCGCAGGGAATGAAACTGACTGTTGAACCCGGCGTGGTTGTCAAATTCAATTCCGGAATCTATCTGACTGTGAACGGCACACTGACAGCAGACGGCACTGCGGATAAAAAGATTTATTTCACATCTTTTAAAGATGATACTGTAGGCGGGGATACCAACGGGGACGGAACCGCAACTGTCCCGGCTCACGGAGACTGGGGTTTTTTGGATTTTACGGCAACCAGTACAGGCAGTGTGCTGGATTATGCGGTTCTCAGGTACAGCGGAGCGACTTCCGGTTCTCTGAAAATCAGCACATCTTCCCTGACTGTCAGCAACAGCGTCATTGAAAACAGCAAAAATTACGGCATCTGGATATATCAGGTTTCTCCCACTGTCACCGGATGCACCGTACAGAACAACGGACAGATTACCGGCAAATCAGGTATTTATGCCTATCTGTCCAAAGGCGTGTTCACCGGAAACACGATAAAGGACAACGGCGGATACGGCATGGAAATGACCTCTTCCGTCAATGCGACCATTGAAAACAACACGCTTTCGGGAAACAAATACAATGCCGCCATGATTTCCGGTACGCTTGATGCGGACAGGACATGGAGGAGCGGAATGATATATGTTTCTCAATATACCACTGTTCCCCAGGGCATGAAACTGACCGTTGAACCCGGCACTATTGTCAAGTTCGATGGCAGCCTCTACAACGCCATGATTAAAGTGGATGGAACCCTGACAGCAGACGGCACTTCGGATAAAAAGATTTATTTCACGTCTTTTAAAGATGATACGGTCGGCGGGGATACCAACGGGGACGGAACCGCAACAGTCCCGGCTCCGGGAGACTGGGGGAATCTGCAGTTTACGGCAACCAGTACAGGCAATTTGCTGGATTATGCGGTTGTGCGCTGCACCCGCAGTACATACGGTTCATTGGAAATCCGCACATCTTCCCTGACTGTCAGCAACAGCTTGATTGAAAACAGCAACGCTTACGGCATCTGGACGTATGATGCTTCTCCGACTGTCACCGGATGCACCATACAGAACAACGGAAAATCAGGTATTTATGCCAATGATTCCAAAGGCGTGTTCACCGACAACACGATAAAGGACAACGGCGGTTACGGTATAGAACTGGTGGCAACTTCTGAGACAACTTCTGCTGATTCCCTTGTTAAAAACAACACGCTTTCAGGAAACAAGTATAACGCCATCTATGTTAGCGGCGGAATTACAACAGATGTGACATGGTATTCCGATCAGATATATGTAGTAACAGCTGTTAGTGTTCACGAAAGCGCGAAACTGACCATTGAACCCGGAACCATAGTCAAAATGCTTGGAGGTTATAATTCTCGGCTTTCAGTAGCAGGCACACTGACAGCAAAAGGCACGGCAGACAAAAAGATTTATTTCACTGCCTTTACAGATGACAGCGTCGGCGGGGATACCAACGGAGACGGAGATGCGACTGTGCCTGCGCCGGGTTACTGGGAAGGGATGCAGTTCTCTTCACAAAGCATAAACAATGTTCTGGATTATGTTGTGTTCAGATACGGAAGCCGGAGAGACTATGATGGTCGGATTCTGGATATTTACACATCTTCCCTGACAGTTACCAACAGCCTGTTTGAATATGCAGAAAACGGATTATGGATTACCAACGCCTCACCCGTAATCGCAGGCAATATGATCCGGAACTGTTCCGAGTACGCGTTATATCTTACGAATCAATCCAATCCGATCTTATATTTCAATGCCTTTGTCAATAACAGCAATGGAGTGCGTAACATTTCCAATTTTTTTGTAAACGGAAAGTACAATTACTGGGGCAGTTCAGGGGAACCGGGTTCTGATTTGGTCGGCACAAATCTGGCTTATGATCCCTGGCTGGACTACAATCCCTATGAATTTGCACAGGAAAGGACTGCAACACCGCTTACTTTGGGAACGCCCCACAGCGGAACCGTCAATTCCCATACCATTCAGGATTTTTCTGTTCAGGCGGATGCAGGAAAATCACTTCTGATTGAAATGGTTCCGAATACCGGCATTAATGCGATTTATATGGACGGAAAATTCGGGGAACTGCCGCTTTATCCCACAACCGGAGAGTACTCATCCGAATCCCTGTCAGTGCGCGGAGCTTACGAACTGCTTATTTCACCGAGCAGGGAGGGAACCTATTATTTTTCCCTGTTCGGGCTGGATGTGAATGATGGCGGCGGAACTTACACGATTACTGCCCGGTATGTGAACAGACACATCAGCGATATTTCTCCCCAAAAAGGCTTTTCAGGCGGAAATGCCATACTCATTGTCAAAGGACTTGGTTTTGCCGAAGGAACAAATGCGGGACTGAAAAAATCAGGAACCGCAACCCGCATGGCATCAGAGGTGCAGATATATTCCCCGGAACTGACCGCAGTGTTTCCGCTTAACAATATGCCGCTCGGAATATATGATGTTGTGATATTCTGGCAGGACGGAACCCAGGAAGTTTTTGAAGGAATATATGAAATTAAGGAAGGCACTCCGCCGAGAATCGAGGCATATATTCAAATGTCTAACCCACTTCTGAGAATGAACAGAGTTTATACTGCATGGCTTACTTATCAGAATGTCGGAGAAACCCATGTTCCTGCCCCGCTTTTTACAGTCGAATCCGATAAGTGCCTGCTCTCTCTTGAGAGAAATGAGATTACAGATTCATCTGTGCAGGTATTGGGAATAGGTACTTCAACGACTCCCGGGGTATTGCGCGCAGGAGAACATCGGAGGATTCCTGTTTATTTTAAAACAAGCACCTTATCAGAAAGCGTCGAGTTTAACCTGCTTATAACCCATGATACCATTGACGGGATTGACTGGAATACGGAAAAAGCAAAAATGAAGCCTGCGGACATGAGCGATACGGAATGGAACACCCTGTTTCCGAAACTTACTGCACGGCTCGGAAGCACATGGAGCGATTACACAGAGATACTCAGACAGGATGCCAACCGTTTCAGACACCGGGGAATTGAACAGTATGATGTCAGCGCGTTCATCCGCTTTGAAGCCCGGCAGGCAGAGGGCAAACCGGTTGCGGCTGTCAGCGGTATTCTTCTGGATGCGGATACAGGTCTGCCGATGAAAGATGTCTCCCTCAAAATCGTCAGCAGCGACAAATCGGTTCTGAAGCAGGTGAAAACAGCGGCTGATCCTGAAGGGCGGTTTGTGTTTGAAAATCTGCCTGACGGGGAATATGAGATTTTTGCAGAAGGCTGGTATTTTGATGAGTCTGTTTTGGCGACCGTTTCCGGCGGAGAAGACGAAAACGGACTGATCTGTTACGGCAAAAAAGTTCCTGATGAAAAAGAGCAGGAAACCGCAAAGATTCCGGATTTCAATCCTGCGGCCGCAGTTGATTCTGCCGGAAATCTGGCTGCGGTCTGGCAGAGAGGAAGAGAAATCTGGTGGACGGTCAACCGGGGTACGGGATGGAATCAGTCAGGCAAAATCAGCGGCGCGCTGGGTTTCAATCCCGTGCTGGTTTACGACACTTATCTTGTCAACGGAACTTCCCCCGGCTTTCTTGTTTCATGGGAATCTGAAACAGCACCGAGAAAAATTATGTGGGCCGCAGGACAGATCAATGATCAGGGAATGGCATGGAGCGAGCCCCAGTCTCTCACTTCTGATGCCAACCCGGATTTCGGAATCGCCGTAGCTGTGGACAGCGCATCGCATAAACCTGTTTTTCTGTGGCTGCAGCGGGATTTTTCCGTCCGGGATGACAGCGATCTGTATTACAAAGTCACAAATATCGCTGTTCCAATTTCAGGAAGGTCGGATGATGGGGAAAATCTGGGTTCAGCCCGTGAAAAAGTCTGCGAAGGCATTACCTATCCCAAAAACGAAACCGGTCTTAAAATTCCCAAATGGGTGCCGATGATCGGCGGAAATTACGGTCTGTTCATCAAGGGAGAAATCTGCGGGGAGAACGGATGCACCAGAGGATTGTCCGGATCAGTCGGGGCAGAGGTGCAGATCGGCGAAATCGGAACCATCGGAGGTTCTGCCAGCGGTTCCGCAAAATGGGTTGCCGGAGTTGAAGAAATTCCGCCATTTTACATATTCGGCAAAAGCACACCCGGAGAATGCAAATATATCTTTGACGAGGCAAATTTTTCCGTGGGCGTAAGCGGCGAACTCAGGGTGACATCTCCGCCCCAGCCCTTACTGGTTTACGGAGTTCCCATAGGTTATTTCACTGTGGGCGCGCTTGTTTCCGTGGATGCAAACGGGACGCTGGTATGGAAATCCAATTTCCCGGGCTGGCCCACAAACGGAATTCTGGATACCACATTCACAGCGGGTCCCACCGGTTTTCTGTCGCTTATCGGCGGATATCTGGCAGAAACCGATGTTGCGGGAACCCTCAGCGGCACCTTTGAAATCAATGCCAAGCCCTATTCAGCGGAATTCAAAGGATACTGCCTTGCGCTGGAGGGAACCTATCTTATTTGCAGTTGGTGGGAGGATGACTGGCGGGTGGAATGGGGAACCGCGTGTCCCGAAGACCGGCGCCGGAGCTTCGGCTCCGCTCACTCGGCAACGGAACCCCGAATTGTTTCGGAAAGAGACAGATTTGCCAGAAGCAGATGCCGTGTGAGGGACGGTGTGCAGATCTGTGAGGAGGGTGTCAAAGTCAAAAAAGAATTAATCGGAACCGGGAACATCTATGAAGGAACCCCTGTTCTTGCCAATATTTCCAATGATCTGAAAAATGACGGTATGCCCTCGGCTGCCCGAAGCAGCACAGGACAGACTGCGGTTGTCTGGACAAAAGACATGTCAAAGGCGGAGCTGGGCAGCAATGTCTATATTTCCATGTATCAGGGAACCTCATGGTCTGTGCCTGTCCAGATCAGCCCCAGCCCGGAATTCAGCAAAGATGCGGCTGTTGTATTTGATTCAGATAACAATATCATTGCAGCCTGGTCACAGGCTCTCAATGACGGTCTGAATTTTGACACCAGCACAGTGGAGGAACTTGTGAACGCGTCTGAAAAATCAGAGATTGTCTTTTCCGTGAACACCGGCGGAACCTGGTCTTCGCCGCAGTATCTTGCGGTTTTTCCGGGAAAAGACGAGATGGTTTCTCTGGCCGCAGGTCCCGGCGGGGAAGTAACCGCAGTATGGGTAAATTCACAGGATGACGTTGTCAGCGTGTATGCTTCCATATGGAACGGTTCATACTGGTCAGGCCCCTCGGTTCTTTCCGCAACGGTTCTGGCTGACCCTCCGGCAGCGGTTTACAGCAAAACCGGACAGCCCACTGTTGTATGGGCGGAAGATACAGACGGCGATATGGAAACTTTTGATGACCGGGATATTTTCTCCTCTTTCTGGAACGGCGTAACATGGTCAATGCCTGCGCTGGTTTATTCGGAAGAATCTCAGCAGAGAAAAGCTGTCAGACGCAGTTCCCGTGAGGGTTCCCTGTCAAAACCGCCGGAAGAATGCTGTCCGCAGGAGGAGGAAGAACAGAAAGAGGATGAAGCAGAAACTCCGCCGGATACTGCAAATATACCGAACAGCAAATCCATCGGCAGCGCGACTGCCAGCACGGTACATTCTCTGGATCCGAATGAAAAAGCCGGAAATGCAGGCGTGGGAACAGCGCATTATATTCTTGCCGGAGACTGGCTGCATTATATTGTTTATTTTGAAAACAAAAGCACTGCCACTGCGCCTGCCCAGGAGGTGTTCATCACAGACTGCCTGAGTGAGCATCTGGACTGGAGTACATTGAGAGTTGAAGAAGCCGCGTTCGGAGACACAACCCTTGTCAATCCCAAAGAAAGCGGTTCCTTCACTGCCCGTGCCACCATTGCGGATTACCGGGGTACGGAAAAAGAGTGGTGGGCGGAAGTGCATACGGAAATGAACGCAGGTCAGGCAGGGTGTCTGAAAGTTGTGCTGAGAACCCTTGATCCGGAAACCGGGGATCTTCCCGAAGACGCTCTGGCAGGACTGCTGCCCCCGGAAAACGGCACAGGCAGGGGACAGGGGCATATCAGTTTCAGTGTCCAAGCCAGAAGCGATCTTGCTGCCGGAACTGTGATTAAAAACTCTGCGACAATCATATTTGACACAGAACAGCCCATTGTGACAAACGAGTATGCCAACACAGTTACCAATGCCGCTCCTTCGGCAGCCGCTGAACCCGGCATAAGCAGCGGAGCCGTGAATGTCTCCCTTCCCGCTGTTCTGAGCTGGACGGAACCAAATTACGCCACATCCTATGATCTGTATCTGTGGAAAGACGGCAGTGCAAAACCCTCAGTTCCCACAGTGCAGGATTTGCAGACCCCATCCTATGACACAGTGTTTTCTCTGAATTATGACACAAAATACAGATGGCAGGTCATAGCCAGAAATGTCATGGGAGAAAGCGCAGGTCCCGAATGGACATTCACAACAGGCTCATATCCCAATTATCTCCGGGATGCCATTTACCTGCTGAAAATGATGACCGGGATTCCCGCGGAGGATACCGCTTATATCAATGATTTGGGATATGACGGCATCTGGGGAATGGGGGAAGTTGTTTACAACCTGCAGAAAGCCGCAAAACTGCGGTAAAACCGTCTTTCCAAATACCAAATCATGAGGGTTTTCAAAACCCTCATGATTTCATACCAATTCGCCATTGCCGGAGTGCAAAAATTAAGCGGAGCGGTTTTTTGCACATTGCCGGAGGAGTGCAAAAATTAAGCGGAGCGGTTTTTTGCTTTCCCACAGAGAACACAGAGGATAAAAAACCGCAGAGGACACAGAGAAACAGGATTTGACAGCTTTTAAAAAATTGTCAAATCTTACCGGAATCCAAGTCTTACTTTGCACATAAAATCTCTGTGTTCTCTGTGCAATCCTCTGTGTTCTCTGCGGGAAACAGATGCACTCAGACATATATTCCTGCGGAGTGCAAAAATTGAGCGGAGCGGTTTTTTGCACATGCGGAACTGTTCCGGATCAGAAAAATTTTCCGTTCCCCATGAAAGAGGTTCAGACTTTTCATTGACGGCTCCGGACGCGGCAGGTATAAATCAATCTGCTGTGCAGGATCTGTTTTTTTGCAGAACGCCAAAAAAAACAGGCTGTGATGAGTGCAGCCCGTCCCGCTTTTCCCCATACAAAAAGGAGATTTCCCATGAATCCGAATCAGCCCCTTCCCCCCTGGGTCATCCGCCCGATTACACCGGAGGAGGTTTACACAGACCGCGCCGAACCCCTGGAGTATCTGTATCAGTACGCACTCAAGGCCGTTACCCGCCGGGCCATGTCCACCGTTCTCCTCGGCCAGAGAAGAATGGGCAAAACCGAAATATTCAAACGGGTGGTCAACCGCCTGTTTTTTGAACAGGAACATTATGCGGATATGTATAATTCGGTGGTGCCTGTGTATTTCTGTTTTGAAGACAAACCCACCGACAAATGGCAGTTTTCCGAGAAATATGCGGAAAATTTTCTCCGCTGGTATGCGGCCTTCCGGCTGCGTGACATATCCCTTATCTCCCGGCAGGCGGTTGATACAGCGGATCTGATCCTGGTTATCCGTGACCGCATGCAGATTTCGGAAGGACTGGAGGGGGCGATGAACCTGTTTGAGGCACTGCCCGGGAGAAATGTGATAGACCCGGAGGGAAAGGTTTTGTGGATGCCCCGGCGGGTTTCAGACTGGGACGACAGCACTGTCGTGATGTTTCTGGATGAATTCCAGCACACCCGTCTGCCCCAGTACAATTTTGATATTGTGGGACTCATGCAGGAGGCCGTGGAATCCCCGACCTGCCCGCATTTTGTCACGGGATCGGCCATGAGCATACTGGCCTCCGAGATTCTGGGAAGAGGCTCCCTGTTCGGACGGTTTGAAAGCGAACCCATCAGCCCCCTGACAGAATACTGGGGAAGCGAACTGGCCCGGAAATCCGCACGGTATTACAGGGCGGAACTGCCGGAGGATATGGCTCCGGTTGTCTCTGCACGGTGCGGGGGCAATCCCTTTTACATTACGGCTGTTGTCCGGCAGTCCGTGAAACAGGGAAAATCCCTGTCCGAAGAGGAAAAAATCAATGAGATTCTGGCCGTTGATCTGTCCTCCGGTTTCATCTGGGGCGAACTCAATGATCAGGTGGATCGCTGGATTCACCGCATCAATGAAAAAGGCATCACCAAATGGATTCTGTATCTTTCCGCGCTGGGGGATGGGGAATTCATTGAACCGGAGCGGATTCAGCGGGAACTGCGGGACCGGGAGGGACAGAATGTCCAGATTGAGGAAATCCGCAGTATTCTGGTGAAACTCTCACGGGGCGATCTGCTGGAATACAATGAACTGGGAAAATGGTTCCGCAAAATTGATGATCCCATTCTGCTGGAATTTCTCAAAGTCTGGGGACAGATTGCTGTGGAAAAGAACAGTCCTGTCAGGGTGCAGCAGGATCTGCTTCTGGAATACAGCACACTGAAAATGAAGATTCACAATCATCTCGGTTATCTGGGCGAAGTCTATATGAGCCAGATTCTCTGGAACACGCAGAGACAGACCATTCCGGGCCGTTTTTTTCACAGTCCCGCAGACATAGTCATTCCGGATCGCTTTGTTTATATCTGGCACCGAACCCGGCTGGGCGCGGCTTCGGACATGGAAATTGATGTCGAGGCCGCAGCCGGAAAGGAAATGTGGATATGCGAAAGCAAGTGGCGGAAGGGGAAAAAAGCCGGTGTGAAAGAGATTGAATCCCTGCTGTACAAGGCCGATCTGCTGCAAAAAAAAGAGGGACCCGGACTCCGGATTCTCCGGCTCTGGTTTTTCTCCCATGACGGATTCACCTCCGAAGCAGAGGAACTGATGGCTGAAAAAGGGATTCTCCGGTCAGACCGTGCTGATTTGGACGCGCTGCTTGCCCATGCGGGACTGAAATGCCTGCCGGAAGTCTGACAGTTTGGAAGGTCATACCAATTCACCATTGATTTGATACTGACCCGGAGGAGTGCAAAAATTAAGCGGAGCGGTTTTTTGCTTTCCCACAGAGAACACAGAGGATAAAAAACCGCAGAGGACACAGAGAAACAGGATTTGACAGCTTTTAAAAAATTGTCAAATCTTACCGGAATCCAAGTCTTACTTTGCACATAAAATCTCTGTGTTCTCTGTGCAGTCCTCTGTGTTCTCTGTGGGAAACAGATGCACTCATACCAAATCACAATTGATTTTATACAATATGATTGGCTTTTTTCTGTTTAATTAAAGAAAAATGTTCCTTTCGGCAGCATGTTTTCAATTGCGATTTGGTATCAGACATATATTCCTGCGGAGTGCAAAAATTAAGCGCAGCGGTTTTTTGCTTTCCCACAGAGAACACAGAGGATAAAAAACCACAGAGGACACAGAGAAACAGGATTTGACAGCTTTCTGAAAGTTGTCAAATCCTGCCGGAATTCAGTTTTTGCTTTGCACATAAAATCTCTGTGTTCTCTGTGCAGTCCTCTGTGTTCTCTGTGGGAAACAGATGCACAGTCAGACATATATTCCGGAGGAGTGCAAAAATTGAGCAAAGCGGTTTTCTGCACACGCTCAACTGCGTAAAAACCGGTCATATTGTATCAAATTAATGGCGAATCAGTATTAGCACCGGGGTAAAAAAGAAAAAACCCGCTCTGCAGAACGGACAGAGCGGGGAAAATATTTGCGGCAATGAATTTTTATTTTTTGCGGCTGGCGCGTTTGGATGCTTTGAGGGGGTTGATTTTGGCCTGGGCTGCCGCTTCGATTTTTATATGGGTTGCCATATTGCACATACCAATTTTCCATTTCAGGGCAGGATCCGGGGCAGCACTGCAGTATTTTCCGGATTCATAATCAATAATACGGTTGCAGCCTTTGCAGGCCTCCACGATTTCCCGGCAGCTTCCGCCGGTGTAGGAACATCCTGCGGCCTTCATCATCGGGCAGTCAACGCCGTTTCTTACGGTGGTGCAGATCATTTGAAATCTCCTTTTATTCAGACTGAAAACATGGAAGTCAATCCAGTTTGTCAAATGTTTCACGTAAATAATATCAGATAAACTTTATACCTATAACGATATGGCGTTCCTTGTCAAGAAAAAAAAATTTTTACGGAAAACACCGGTTTTTTCAAAATAAGTAACTGACCGGAAATGTGGCATAAAAAATGATTTTTTATGAAAAAGCCGGTTTTATTAAAAATTTATACATGAAAATATACGGATTGATACTTATCATTCCATGACAGAATTAAGAATTTCAGTAAAGGCAAAGTGATTCTTTGATGTGTCAAAATTGACACAAATGCACAAAGTTTCATCTGTTCATCTTTGATTTAAAAAATTTCAGCAATGCTGAAAATTGGCGGAATACGTACTGATCTGTTTTTCAGGTTCCACATTTAGGATTTCAGACAGAAAAGGAGTTGTCATGCAAAAACAGTATTTCAGATGGCAGGCTGGGATCATCGCGGTGATTGCCGTGTTCTTCACTTTTTCCTGCACCTATTTCACCGGTCAGGGACAATCCGGCAGGGTTTTGGAGGCAAAGAATGCCGGAACCGTGAAAAAACCTGCTGTTTCCCCGGACTGGCCCCATGAAAACAGTGATCTGCAACCTGACCCGGCCCTGGTTTTCGGTAAACTGGACAACGGACTGCGCTATGTGCTGATGAAAAACACCACTCCCAGGGATAGGGTGAGTATGCATCTGCATGTGCATGCAGGTTCCCTGTATGAGAGTGATGAACAGCGGGGGCTGGCGCATTTTCTGGAGCATATGCTGTTCAACGGCTCAGAGCATTTCAAACCCGGTGAACTGGTGAAATATTTTCAGGGTATTGGCATGGATTTCGGGCCGGATGCAAACGCGCACACCGGTTTTCGGGAAACCGTGTATGATGTGCTGCTGCCCAAATCAGATGATCAGAGCATGAGAGACGGTCTTCTGGTCATGTATGATTATGCAAACAGTGCGCTGCTGCTGGAATCTGAAGTGGAGCGGGAGCGCAGGGTCATACTTGCGGAAATGCGGACACGGGATTCTGCGGATTACCGCACCTTTGTGAAAAGCATAGCCTTCGAACTGCCGGACACCCTGATTTCCCAACGGCTTCCCATTGGAACAAAGGAAGTGGTGGAAAAAGCGCAACGCCATGATCTGAAAGCCTATTATGACACATGGTACAGGCCGGAAAAGATGGTTTTGGTGATGGTCGGGGATTTTGATCCGGAAACCGCCCGCTCCCTTATTGCAGAGCGTTTTTCTCCCATGCAGCCCAGAGCCCCGGCCAAAGCAGAACCTGATCCGGGTCTGATTGATCATACCGGTATTACGGCATTTTACCATCATGAACCGGAAAACGGGAATACAGAAATCACCATTCAGGTGCTTGAACGCACAGAACCGGAACCGGATTCATTTGCTTATCAGAAAAAATATCTGATCCGGGACATAGCCGAACGGATCGTTCAGAACCGGCTGGAAACTCTGACCCGGAAACCGGATTCGCCGTTCACAGATGCTTCGGTCAGTTCCGGTGTGTATGCAAAATATTTTACTTATGGAACCTTCAGCGCAAACTGCAGCCCGGAAAACTGGGGAAAAACCATACATACCCTGGAGCAGACCCTGAGAACCTCTTTGGAATACGGTTTCACATCCGGGGAACTGGACAGGGTGAAAAAAGAGTGGCTGGCAGAAATGGATAAGGCCGTGAAAAACGCGGGAACACGGGAAAGCGGTTCGCTGGCCCGTGATATTATGCAGAATCTGAGTGCAGACCGGGTGTTTCAGGCTCCGCATCAGGAAAAGGATTTGTATGAACCGGTAATTGCATCTCTTGCTTTGGAAGAGGTGAATCAGGCATTCCGTGACATCTGGTCGCGGGATCACCGCATGATTCTGGTGACCGGCAATGCAGATCTGAAATCTCTGGAAATGTCAGCACAGGAAATGATCATATCAATGTATGAGGAAAGCTCCCGGATGCCTGTTTCTGCTCCGGATCAGGAAAAAAATGTGCAGTTTCCCTATCTGCCGGAACCGGAAAACACAGGCCGGATTGCCTCCCGCAATGAAATCAGGGATCAGGGGATTGTACAGATCACATTTGAAAACGGCTTCCGGCTGAACCTGAAACAGACAGATTTTACAGACAATGAAGTGATTGCCCGGCTTATTTTCGGATCGGGTCAGTCTTCCGAACCTGCGGACAAACCCGGGCTGGGCATGCTGAGCCAGTCTCTGATCAATGAAAGCGGATTGGGATCTCTGACAGCAGATGAGATGGAACGTGCTCTGGCCGGAAAAAACACGCGTGTGCGTTTTGCTGTCAGTCAGGAATATTTTTCCTTTGATGCCAAAAGCGTTTCCGAAGAAAGCACTCTTATGTTCCAACTGCTTTACTCATTTGTGAATGATCCGGGATTCCGGGAGGATGCCTGTACACTGAGTATGGAAAGATTCGCACAGAAATATCAGGAACTCTCCCGCACTGTGGACGGAGCCATGCCTCTTTCCGGAAACCGTTTTCTGGCAAGCGGGGACAGCCGTTTCGGAATTCCGGAATATGAACAATTCAAAAAACTGGGAACTGCGGATGTGCAGGAATGGATTCGCGGGGCATTGAAAAAAAGACCTTATGAACTGTCCATCGCTGGCGATTTTGATCCGGACACCGTGATTGCTCTGGCAGCGAAATATTTTGGAACCCTTCCCCCCAAATCCGTTGAATCTGCTAAGGAAAGAAGTGGAAGCCCCGGTTTTCCCGCAGGAAAATCTTTGGAAATCCCTGTGCAGAGCAATATTCCCAAAGCCATGATTCAGGTGACATATCCCACTGATGATATGTGGGATATTGCCCGTACCCGCCGCATTTCCATTCTTGCCAGAGTGTATTCTGACAGACTCCGGGAGCTTATCCGGGAAAAACTGGGCGCGGCCTATTCTCCCTATGCCTACAATGATCCTTCACGGGCATATCCCGGATACGGTGTGTTTCATGCCGTGATTACGGTCAATCCGGATGATGTGCAGAATGTGGTCAGGGAACTGAAAAACATTGCGGCAGATATGGCAGAAAAAGGAATCACCGCAGATGAACTGCACCGCGCTGTGGAACCCGCTCTTACCGGCATTAAGGACATGCGCCGGGAAAACACCTACTGGCTGAACACAGTTCTTACGGATTGTGCCCGTCATCCGGAACAGATTGAATGGAGCCGGACAATTACCGAGGATTATGCTTCCATCCGCGTGGAGGATATCACGAAAATGGCCCGGAAATATCTGGATAACAAAAAAGCCGCAGTGATTGTAGCCCGCCCTGTTGATGCAGGTTTGGACAAAACTGCACCGGAAAAGCGGAAGTAATTGAAAATGATACGCCGTTTTCCTGTGGAAGAACTGAAACCGGGACAGACAGAGATTCGTCTGTCTGATCCGGATGCCAGACATCTGAAACATGTTCTGCGCCTGAAACCCGGAACAGTTATCCGCGTGTTTGACGGAAAGGGCCGGGAATATGATGCCAGGATAAGTGATACAGATGATGGGGAAGTCCGGGCTGCCGTGATCCGGGAACCGGAATCATCTGCTGAGGTCAGGGTTGAATCACCGGTTCATATCACCATAGCGCAGGCTTTTCTCAAAGAAAAGAAAATGGATGATCTGCTGCGTCCCATGACTGAGCTGGGTATAAACCGCTGGATTCCCTTTATTGCCCGGAGATCCGTGGCCCGTCCGGACAGAAAACGCATGGAAAACAGAAAAGAACGCTGGGAAAAGATCGCGATTGAATCTCTCAAGCAGTGCAGACGCACCATTGTTCCGGAAATTACAGACACGGTTTCATTTGCTGAAATGCTGGATATGGGCAGGGATTCTGATCTGCGCCTGATTTTCTGGGAAGGCACGGCTGATCCGGAATCTGCCCAAAACTCTTTTGTATTTGAGAAAAGCCGGGAGTATCAGCGCGTATTTGCGGCAATTGGCCCGGAAGGAGGGTTCAGCCCGGAAGAAATTGAAATGGCTGTAAAAGCCGGATTTCAGACAGCCGGACTGGGACAGAGGATTCTGCGCGCTGAAACAGCTAACCTTGCAGTCTGCATTCTGCTCCAGCACTGCTTCGGGGATCTTGGATAGCAGGAATTTTCCAAATTTCTGAAATCCATGCTTATAGGCTTTAAGAAAATAATTTTGGGATTTCCTGTAGGTTGGGGTGAACGGAGTGAACCCCAACTGAATCAGGATGTTGGGGTTCACTCCGTTCACCCCAACCTACTCCAAAATAATTATTTTAAAAGCTATAGGGCTTTGTCATACCAAATCGTTTTCAAAGTTCAGGGAATGCCTCTTTTTTTAACCACGAAAGACACGAAAAGGCACGAAAAGACAGAATTTGGTATGCCATATTTTGAAAGCGAATTGGTATCAACTTTGATTTTATGCGCTGAAGTGTAAAAAAACCGGATTTTTTGGAAAAATCCGGTTTTTCATATTTTGAAAGCGAATTGGTATCAACTTTGATTTTATGCGCTGAAGTGTAAAAAAACCGGATTTTTTGGAAAAATCCGGTTTTTTCAGATCACAGATTCAAGGTTGCCAGAATACTTAGGGGGCTGTTTAAAATAATATCAATTCGTTTTTAAAACACGTGAATACCGGTTTTTATCCTCAAATCCTGCTTTTCCGTGCAGTCCGTGTGTTCCGTGGTTAAAAACACGGGTATTCCCCTGTTTATGAAAGCGGTTTGGTATAATACCAAATCGCTATTGGTTTTATACAATGCAGTCGATTTTTCTGTT
>CAZHPS010000101.1:0-16642 GCA_964534335.1 uncultured Desulfobacterales bacterium | reverse complement strand
CCCCGGTTACAGCGGCGGGCCCGTCTCCGGTTTTCACGGAGTTCCCTTTTCAGCCCCGAAGGGCACCTTGAATGGTTTCTGTCTGTTTACAGAATATGTTCTGATATGTCAAGAGTCTTTTTTCTCTTTTGCAAAAACAGCAGGCCTCCTCTGAAGTACAAAGAGAATTAAAACTCTGTGTTCTCTGTGTTCTCTGTGAAAACCTCTGTGTCCTCTGTGGGAAATCCGGCAGTATGCCGCTCAAAAAAAAGCATGCCTAAAATTCAATGCCTTTCTGAGCCTTTATTCCTGCTTTGTAATGATGTTTCACTGCCTTCATTTCTGTCACCATATCGGCCATTTCCATCAGCCCGGCAGAGGCATTCCGGCCCGTAATCAGCACATGAACATCTTCAGGCCGTTTTTTCAGAAATGCCAGCACCTCATCTTCAGTCAGCATGTTATAGGTGATAAGATAGGTCATTTCATCCAAAATCACCAATTGGTAATTCCGGGACAGAATTTTTTCTTTTGCCAGTTCCCAGGCTTTTTTTGCCAAAGCAATATCTTCTGACAGATTGTCCGATTGCCATGTGAAACCCCGTCCCATAATATGGAATTCCATGAGATCATTCAGTCTGGAGGCAGTTTCGCTCTCTCCGTATTTCCAACTGCCCTTGATGAACTGAATCAAACATACCCTGTGTCCATGTCCTACTGCCCGGAATGCCAGCCCCAGCGCAGCAGTGGTTTTGCCTTTGCCGTCACCTGTATGAATCATCAGCAGATTTTTTTTCACAGCAACCTCTTTTTTCCTGTTTGATTCATTATTTTTTTATGCCAAATGAATTATTATACTGATCCAATTTTGGTTTTCTTTGGCACGGAAATTGCCTATGCGCCAAAACAGTTTTTTTCAGCCCGTCTGCGGGGTTTTTCAGGCCAAAAACGGATGATTTTTCCCGGCCGGACTGTCAGGCAAAAAACATGCCGGATAAAACCAAAATTGGATCAGTATATAAAGAAGTTATACCAAATCGCCATTGATTTTATACAATACTGGCAGTTTTTTTCGCGGTTGTGTGTGTGCAAAAAACCGCTCCGCTTAATTTTTGCACTCCTCCGGATTGTATAATACCAAATCGCTGCTGAAAACATACTTATCAAAAAAAGAACTTTCTGTAATCAGAGAGAAAAAAATGTTTGGATTGTATAAAATCAATAGCGATTTGGTATAAAACCAATGGAGAATCGGTATTACGCATTCGAAATCTGTGATCCGGACCGTGAGCGTGAACAAACAGATTCCCCGGCATAATTTTCACGCTATCACGCCTGCTGCCCGGATTTTTTTAAGCAGGTGCATAACTTTTATCAGCATTAAAATTGCATAAAAACAAAACCGGAGCAATAAAAAAATATCTGTTCTTTTTTTTTTCAATGATCCGGTGAAGAATTTTCCGCTCTGCCGGAGTTCTGAAAAGCCAAAAAATTCTGTTGCTTTTTGCAGGCATTTCTGTATAAAATAAACATATAAGTAAGGTTTCATAAATTTTCGGGTATAAAGTTTTCAGAAAAACCGGATTTTTCGGAAAAATCCGGTTTTTTGAATACACGAAAAATTTTGTTTGCCTACTACTTATGACTGAACGGTATTCTTCTGCGGTTTCCGGAAAATGCAGTTGGACACACTGAAAAATGGTAAACAGATACCAGTGTTTTGTCAACTTTGATTTTATGATCTGAAGTGTGCAGAAAAATCGGATTTTTTGGAAAAATCCGGTTTTTCTGAAAATTTTATGCCCGAAAATTTATGGAACCTTACTTACAATGTATACCTGAAAGGAGTTTGCAATGCTTCTTGTTATTGATGTGGGTAATACGAATACGGTTATGGGAATTTATGAGGGCAGCCGTCTGATCTGTGACTGGCGTATACGTACAGAAAGAAATACAACAGAGGATGAATTCAACCTTCTCGCGACAGGGCTTTTTGCCGGAAGCGGCATACGGCCCGGTGATATTCCGGCTACTATCATTTCAAGTGTTGTGCCGCCTATGGTCAATCTTCTGGACGCGTTCTGCCGGAAATATCTGAACCACGCACCCCACTGGGTGGATGCAAAATCAGCTTCCGGAATGCCCATTCTTTACAGCAATCCCGCAGAAGTGGGCGCAGACCGCATTGTCAATGCTGTGGCAGCGTATGAAAAATACAAATGTGCGCTGATCATTATTGATTTCGGCACGGCCACCACCTTTGATGCGGTATCAGCACGCGGGGAATATCTGGGCGGGGCCATCAGTCCGGGCATATCCATTTCAGCCGAAGCTTTGTTTATGAGGGCGTCCAAACTGCCGCGCGTGGAAATTTTCACTGCTCCCAAATTCGTCATCGGCAAAGATACGGGCGCCAGTATGCAGTCAGGAATTATTTTCGGATATGCGGGACTCGTAGACGGCATTGTGGGAAGAATGCGCAGGGAAATGAATGCCCAGGTCAAAGTGATTGCCACAGGCGGGCTGGCTCCGCTCATGTCCGGCGTATGCGAAAGCATTGAATCCACCGAACCTGACCTGACTTTGGAAGGACTTCGGATTATTTATGAAAAACTTCACAGATAATCTGGAATTTTTAAGAAAAAGACTGTCCCCGGCAAACCATGAAGGTTTTGGACAAACATTTTCTGAAAATCTGTAAGTAAGTCAGCATGAATTTTCTGGTATAAAGTTTTCAGAAAAATCCGGATTTCAGGAAAAACCGGATTTGATAGTGGGTTAAACCGGTTGATAATATCATCCATTCCGGGATTCTGATTTGTTTTTTCAGATTTTTTCTATAATAATATCAATCCTTACGGATTTTTCCTGTCCGTATGTCAGACCCGAATCAACGGATTTGACCCACTACCCCGGATTTTCTGAATATACGAAAAAATCCGTTTGCCTGCCCAACTGCCTGTTCACTCCATAAAAAAGTTGATAACACAGCATGTTGTCAGCTCTTAACACCTGAAACCTGAGATCTGGAACTCCAAATTCTGGCACTGCCATCATTTTTCTGTTGCCACTTCCGCAGAAATGTTATACAGTCTTTTCAGAAGTCAGAGGCAGCATCCAAGCCGGCTATGGTGCGTCAGACCTCTGCGCTGTCCGGATCTGTATGCGGTCCTGAACCCGGGCAGTTAATCATAGGACCGCCCCGGTACGGGAGGCCGCGGTTCCCTCCCTGCCGGGTATCTTCCTTTTTTCATCTCTTATGCGTTCAGAAAAATCATGTCCCCTTTTACCGGATGTCTTCATCAGTTGACTGGTGCCTTTCATGTCTTTTGTGCAGGAATCTGCATTATAGCTGCTTTTATCTTTCATCCGCCAAATCTGTATGCGGAAAAAATGATGCAGATGCGCACAGAGGATGCTGTTATCGTATATCCTGCATCTCTGAAAGGAAAAGCAGAGGAAGTTGGCAGAGTTATGCCGGAATTGACATCTGAACTTGGGGCAGTGCTTTTTGCATGGCCTGCGGATCTGAAACCCGCTGTTTTTCTTATGGAAGATTCCAAAAAATTTGAAAATATGACCGGAAATCCCTATATATCTGCTTTTGCTGTTGTGAAAAAAAATATCATATTCATAGACTGCACACGGGTGAATGCCCGGCCTTTTACCCTTGAAATCACACTGAAACATGAACTCTGCCATCTTCTGCTTCACCACCATGTTCCAAATCTGCCCAAATGGCTTGATGAGGGCATCTGCCAGTGGATCAGTGACGGCATTTCCGAACTTATGATACAAAATAAGGGAGATGCTCTCAGAACCGCTCTTCTGTCCGGAAATATCCCTGCACTCAGGAATCTGGAAACCCGTTTTCCCCATGACAGAAACGGTCTTGTGCTGGCATATGAGACAGGCAAAAGTTTTACGGAATTCATTGTCCGGGAATTTGGAAAAAACGCGCTGTCCCATATCCTGGAAAATCTGAAAAACGGGGATGACACGGAAACCGCTGTACAGAACGCCCTGTCTGTTTCCCTGGCAGACGCAGAACAGCAGTGGCACAGCCAGCTTCGGAAAACAGGCACATGGTTTGTGTGGATGTCAGTGCATCTGTATGAAATTCTTTTTCTTCTGGCTGCGCTGGTTACAGTTTACGGTTTTTTCCGGATGCTGATAAAACAGAGAACTTACACAGATGATGAGGAATATGAGGCGGAAGGGGAGGAGAACAGCGAAGAGGTGCATGATGATGAAAAAGAATCAGTTACAGGACAGAATCCCTGTGAAATCAGGGAAACAGGCTGATATAAACAAAAATTCATCCTCTCTTTTCTGAATGAATTTTTCCGCAATTTTCAGAAACAATGCCTGCCTGAAGAAACGCATCTGACAGATTTTCACACAGAAATCCGGGAAGGTCTGATTTATTCTGAAATCATTGTCTTAATTCCTGAATCGCAGGACACAGACAAAAACGCCGGAACCCTGATTATGGCAGTAACCGCTTGAATTTCATGCGTGACCTGCGGCATCTGTCAGCAGAAGCGGATTGATTCCCATTTTTTTCAAAGCCCCGGCCCAGCGATCTTCCGCAGCCATGTCAAAAATCACATCTTTGGAAACCGGAGAGGAAAGCCATACATTCTGCATTATTTCAGATTCCATCTGATTCGGCCCCCATCCTGAACATCCCAGAGCTATCAGATAAGATTCCGGCCCCCGGCCCAGCGCAATGGCCTCAAGAATATCCCTTGTGTTGCTGACGCCAAGACCCGGCATAACTGTAAGGCATGCGCCCCAGTCAAAGGGCGGCCCGTGCAGAATGAAAACCTCATTCATATGCACCGGCCCGCCGTAATGGATGGGTATGGAGGCTGCCTCCGGGATATAGACCATTTTGAGTTCATCAAAAATATCTGTTATCTTGACAGATGGATATATCCGGTTAATGACCACTCCGATACTGCCCTGGGAAGTATGTTCACACACGCATACCACTGTATTGGAAAAATTAGGATCTTCCAATCCGGGCATAGCAATGAGAAAATGACCTTTGAGTGACAAATATGATTCCATTTTTTAATATCCGTTCCTGATATTTTTTCCGGTATCCGGCATGGCCGGTGATATTCCCCTATTCCCCCAAAACCGTTTCTGTTCTCTGAGTACTTGGATATTTCTGTTTTGTCAAGAATACAAAGACAGAAAACATATTTTCTGACAAAGAAACTGCATTCCCTGCAGGAAAATCTCTTGACACACACAGAAATTGCAAATACAAGTCCCAAAAAAAGCATGATAAGCAGAATCTTCTTCCTCAGACCCGGCAAAAAGCGGAAAATGAGGGATAACGGGCTGTTTTTTGCGTTTTTCTGTCCGATATTTATTTTATGAATTTTAATCATAAATTAAAAGAAAAAAATTTGACACCCTGTAATACCGATTCGCCATTGACCTGATACAATATGCACTCCGTCCCGCACTGATCCGAAGGATTGCAAAAATTAAGCAGAGCGGTTTTTTACGCGGAAAGGCGGAAAAACTCACAATATTGGATCAAATCAACAGCGAATCGGTATAAAACATGGGTTTTGCATTTTTTTGGGGAACATGGCATTGAAAATCAGTCTGAAAGGTATTGTAATTATTGTGGGCAATTACGGCAGCGGCAAAACCGAGGTTGCCATTAATCTGGCCCTGCACCAGAAAAAGCAGGGTGCGGATGTGCGGATTGCGGATTTGGATCTGGTCAATCCCTATTTCCGGACCCGTGAGGCCAGAGCTGTGCTTGGGAGGGAAGGCATTGATCTGGTTCTGCCGCCTCAGCAGTATATGCACGCGGATCTGCCCATCCTGAGTCCGGCCATTGCCGGCATGATCCGTCAGCCATCGGAGCTGACCATTCTGGACGCGGGCGGAGATGACGCGGGCGCAACCGTTCTTGCGGCTCTGGCCCATGTGCTGAAGGATAAGCAAGTCCGTATGGTGCAGGTTGTCAATCCCTTCCGGCCTTTTACAGAAACGGTGGAAGGGTGCATAAAAATCCGCAGGGAAATCGAAGATGCGGCAAAACTTCCTGTCAACGGTCTGATCGGAAATGCCAATCTCATTGATGAGACCAGATCCGAAGATATTTATGAAGGATATGCTTTTGTCCGAAAGCTCTCAGAGGAAACCGGGCTTGCTTTGGAATGTATCACAGTTCCGGTGAAAATGATGCCACAAATGGATTTGTCAAAAATACTTTGTCCGGTTCTGCCCATACACAGGCAATTGGTTCCCCCGTGGAAACACGCGGATATATTGTAGAACAAGCTTCCAGATTGTTCACTGAGCAGCGCACAATCTGGAAGCTTGTGCTACTTTGTTCATCTCGTTCCCACGCTTTGCGTCAATGCCATTAAGTTAAGGAATTTCCGGAGTGCCAAAATGAAGTGAAACGGAATTTTGGCCGGATTTTCCGAATTGTTTCACAGTCCCAAACTTTCAGTCCGGGACTCCTCCGCCCTTAACTTAATGGCATTGACGCTTTGCGTGGGAATGCAGATCGGACGTTTCACGTCCCGTCTCCCGTCTGTGCATATCTTAACAGTCACGGGACGCAAAGCGTCCTGTAGGCATTCCCACGCAAAGCGTGGGAACGAGACATGACATCCTCAGCCGCATTACAGAAGAAAGGATTGTCCTTGAATTTCAGATTATTGAATCATCTGAAAAAAACGATTATTCCCCTCTTGATCAGATCATCGGGCTGTGTGAAACCGGAAAAACGGATGCATCCGTCAACCATGACAGAGTTGTTTACAGTGAAAAAGAGAAATGATTTTTTCTGACACCGGGGCATGGATAGCATTATAAGACAAATCGCGGGAACGATGGATAAAAAAAAGAAATTTATCAGAGGTGAACTGTGGATATAATGACTTTTATCAGAGACATCAACGCAAATCTTAAATCTGTGTTTCAGGACTATCTGGGACTGTATTTTTTTGGATCACGCAGCCGCGGAGACAGCCGGGAACAGCGACTATGACATGGTGTTTGTGTTCAGGAAAAAACCGGACTGGAAAAAAAGGAAGATATCAGGAATATTGTCTACAGCAGGGAAGTGGAATACGGCATGGTTGTTGACGGCAAATATTATTCACAGGAAGAAATGGAAAACTGCCGGACACCTTTTCTTGAATCTGTCTGCAAAGAGGGAAAATTTTATGCCACTACTCACAAAATTTGATGGTAAAGCCACGAATTGCACGAATTACACGAATTATGTTTTGTGCAATTCGTGCAGATTTGTGTCATTCGTGGCTGTACTGTCAAATTTTCTGAGTAATGATATAAGTAAGGTTCCATAAATTTTCGGGTATAAAGTTTTCGGAAAAATCCGGTTTTTTGAATACACGAAAAATTTCGTTTGCCTACTTATGCCGTATGACAGAAACGCACTGATTTTTTCAGAATTCATATTTATGATTGGCAAACAAAACCAGAGAGGAGTTCAAACGTATGAGTTATCAGCACCGTATTGATGCGGATCGCTGCAAGGGATGCGGTTTGTGTGTGGAGGTATGTCCCAAAAATGTGCTGGAAATATCTGCAAAGGTCAATGCAAAGGGATATTTCCCCGCGTATCAGGCCCGGCCCGGTGATTGCATATTCTGTGCCATCTGCTGCACCATGTGTCCGGATGTTGCCATCACCATCAGCGAAACAGCGGAAAAAGCCGCAGCTTAGAAAAGGGAGGAAATCAATGGGCAAGATACTGATGAAAGGAAACGAAGCCATCGGAGAAGCAGCGATTCGGGCAGGCTGCCTGAATTACTTTGCCTATCCGATCACCCCCCAGTCTGAAGTGGCTGAATATCTCTCCAAACGCATGCCCGAAGCCGGAGGCATGTTTCTGCAGGGAGAAAGCGAAGTGGCTGTGGGATATATGCTTTTCGGCGCGTCCGCATGCGGTCAGAGAGTTTTTACCACATCTTCCAGTCCGGGCATCAGCCTGATGAGCGAGGCCATCAGCTATATTGCGGGCGCGCAGTGTCCGGTGGTGTTTGTCAATATCATCCGGGGCGGCCCCGGACTGGGCGGGATTCTGCCTTCCCAGGGTGATTATTTTCAGGCTGTCAAGGGTGGCGGACATGGAGATTACCGGCTGCTGGTCATGGCTCCGGCCAGTGTGCAGGAGGCTGTGGAAATGATGATGATGGCCTTTCCTTTGGCGGAAAAATACCGGAATCCGGTCATGCTTCTGGGAGACGGTCTGATTGGTCAGATGATGGAACCTGTTGAATTTCCGGATCATCTGAGAACCGAACCCACCAATAAAGATGAGTGGGCCACCAATGGCATGGACACGCGCAAAAGCACAAAGCAGAATCTGGTCAAGTCCCTGTATCTGGATCCCCAGAAACTCAATGACCACAACCTGCTGCTCAAATCCAAATATGACAGGATGAAAAAAGAGGAAATCCGCTATGAGGCATACAATGCCGCAGGGGATTACAAAGTCCTGATTGTGAGTTTCGGAACCATGAGCCGGGTTTGCCGCACAGCCATAGACAATCTCAAAGAACAGGGAATCGAAGTGGGCATGATCCGGCCCCAGACCCTTTTCCCCTTTCCGGAAAAGGCTGTATATGATGCCGCCGTCAAACAAAGCTGCAAAACCGTGCTGAGCATTGAAATGAACATGGGGCAGATGGTTGAGGATGTGGAGCGGTGCGTAAAAGGACAGCGGCCCGTGCAATGGTACGGGAAATGCGGCGGTGAGGTTCCCACGCCCGAAGAAATCATGGATTTGGTGAAGGAGTATATATAATGGCAAAGGGAAAAACATTTCACAGACCAGAGGCACTCACGGCCAATCACACCCATTACTGTCCGGGATGCACCCACGGCGTGATTCACCGTCTGGTGGCAGAAGTGATTGATGAACTGGGCATCCGGGGACGCACAGTGGGCATTGCGCCTGTGGGCTGCGCGGTGCTGGCCTACAATTACTTTTCCTGTGATTTTCAGGAAGCAGCACATGGCCGCGCACCTGCTATGGCAACAGGCATCAAACGTGTCCGGCCTGATCTCATGGTCTTCACCTATCAGGGAGACGGGGATCTGGCCAGCATCGGCATGGGCGAAATCATTCACGCGGCCAATCGGGGGGAGAAATTCACCACGATTTTTGTCAACAACGCGGTTTATGGCATGACCGGCGGCCAGATGGCTCCCACGACCATGCCGGGACAGCGCACCACCACTTCCCCGCTGGGAAGAAATACCGATGATACAGGTATGCCTGTGCGTATGGCAGAACTGCTTTCCTCTCTGGTGACAACCGGTTATATTACACGGCAGTCAGTCATCAAACCCAAATATATCACGAAAGCCAAAAAGGCCATCAAACAGGCATTTACCTATCAGATGGAAAAGAAGTGTTTCAGTCTGGTGGAGGTAATCAGCACCTGTCCCACCAACTGGGGCATGACACCCATTGAAGCAGTGAAATGGGCTGAGGAAACCATGCTGCCCTATTATAAACTGGGCGATTTCAAAACCCCGGAAGGACATGCGCCGGACAAAGCCTGAAACCCGCAGATATCAGGAAAAGATTTTCACATAAACCATTAGGGTTTTGAAAACCCTAATGGTTTTTCAGACAGATATTTTCCTGAACAATACAGGAGAAAAGAATGCAAAGTGAAGTGATGTTTGCCGGTTTCGGCGGACAGGGAATTCTGATGATCGGCAAGATTCTTGCGCACGCGGCAATGGAAGAGGGGTATGAGGTGGTGTGGATTCCGTCCTATGGCCCGGAAATGCGCGGGGGAACAGCCTACTGCCTTGTTGTTATCAGTGACCGTCCCATCGGTTCCCCTGTAATTAAAAATCCCATGCACCTGGTGGCAATGAACCTTCCGTCTTTGGAGAAATTCGCTCCCACAGTCAAACCCAAAGGGGTTGTGGTGGTCAACAGTTCCCTGGTTCCGGTCACCTCAGGCCGGACAGATGTGGATGAAATCGCTGTGCCGGCCACGGATCTGGCAAAGAGCCTCGGCAGTGTCAAAGCCGCGAATATCGTTGCCCTGTCAGCGTTTGTGGCCCGGAGCAAAATTGTGGACATGGAAGTGATGAAACGCTGCGTCCGCGAGGAATTTGCAGCCAAAAAGAGTTTTGAGGCATTGAACATGGCCGCGATTGAGGAAGGCATAAAAGCCGCACGGAAATAGATAAAAGGGTCAGGTGTCAGGGAATTCAGTTCGTAGGGTGGGTGAAGCGAGAGCGTAACCCACCTATTAAGGGGTGTCAGGTGTAAGGGAATTCAGTGCAGGTATCCTTTTTGCAGTATGCCTGAAATGAATGCCTGCGACTGAAAGGTTTCAGGTGTCAGTCTTCAGGAAAATAAAGATCAGACACCTGAATCCTGACATCTGACTTCCCTGAAACAGACAATTTTTCTGACACTGTTTTTCTCTTGACATGTATATACTCAACAGATTTCCTGCAAATATAGATTTTTCATTATTAAAATAAATAATAACAGATAATTAGTTATGCGAAATTCTGGTTTTGCAGGAGGTATAATGCCGTTTCCTTAAGAAAACCATGGAGTCCCGAACTGAAAGTCCTGCGGTTTTTCCGGATTGTTTCATGTCCCGGACTGAAAGGCTGGCAGATTTTTCCAAATCATTTCCGTATTCCAAATTTTCAGTCCGGGACTCCGCTTCCTTAAGGAAACGTCATTGTGTATATATCGTTCGGTACTTAACCGATGTTGATTTACACACATAACTATGAAAAAAGGAGCATAATATGTCTGAAAAAAAAATCGAAGAATTACTGAAAGTCGTGGACCCGGAAAATGAGAACAGACTTCTTCGTCAGATTAATGACAGAACGGTGAAGAAGAACAGTACAGTGATTATCGCAGATTATGTGGATCGTTGGAAAACCCATGCCGGCAGTATACCAATATCGACAGAAAAATTTCGTAAGGATATGGGAAAACGGCTACAGGGTTGTTCCATTCCCAGCACTGCATTGTCATCTCCAACACCAAACAGAATGTACTGGTTCTATTATGAGGTGTGTATTATCGGCAGAAACTGCACAAATAAACCCAATACCACAGGTTTACTTAAATACGGCACGAATGAAGCAATCGTGGAAGATATAAATGTAGGCATATTCCACTTACTCGATATACGATCAGGCTCAACAGGAATGAGCTTCAAAATAGCGGATGCTTTGAACCCTGCTTATATCCGACTATGCCGAAAGGTAAATGCCTTGTCAATAAGATACAGTCCAACGGATACATACGTTTATGATACACATGAGAAATTAACTGATGTTAAGCCGCTCCTTTCCCAGTCATTCGCTCCGAAGCAGAGGCCGCGTTGATTGCGGCTGCAGGCAATGAAGTTCCGCCGCTCTTTTCTCCGTCATTCCGGCGAAAGCCTGAGTCCGGAACATACTGAAATTACCGAATTCCGGCTTTCGCCGGAATAACGGAGAAGTGGAATTTATTTACTGATGTTACGCCGCTTTGTCACTCCGACGAAAGCCGGACTCCATAACAGTTCGCAGGGTGGGTGAAGCGAGAGCGTAACCCACCTATTAAGGTGTCAGGTGTCAGGATTTGGGAAATAAATACTGAACACCTGACACCTGAACCCCGAAAAAATCCTTGCTTTTTTTTGTCACTGATAAAAAATTGGTAGTGCTACACAAGTAATGCTGTTATAACATTTAAACTTTACAAATACATACAGATGTATTATGATTTTTGGAAAATTAAAAAAACCGCAATGTTCAGTGAAAGGAATTTTTTATGAACTGCCCGGAATGCAATTCCGGAAACATCAGAAAAAACGGTCACATCCATACCGGAAAACAGAATCACCGGTGCAGAGACTGCGGAAGACAGTTTGCGGAAGACATTGAAAAGAAAACAGTTTCCGGTTTTGAAAAAAATATAATTGAAAAACTTCTGGTCGAACGCATATCCCTGAGAGGTATTTGCCGGGTTATGAATGTTTCCCTCACATGGCTGCTTTGGTTTTTCCGTCGCGTAACAGAAAATATTCCAAATGATAACAGTATTATAAAATCTGAAAAAAGCAAACTTTGCATTGAACCCGGTGAAATATGGAGTTTTGTCAAAAAAAAGAAAAAGAAAAGATGGATATGGCCCGCTTTTGACAGAAATTCCGGTCAGACAGCAGGCCTCCATACTGGAAACAGAACCAGGAAGGATGCGGAAAAACTCCGGAAAGCCATTCCGGGTGTTTACCGTCAGTGCGCAGTCTGTTATTCTGATATTTTATCCGGAAATTCAATTCAGCATTACTTGTGTAGCACTACCGCATTCTGCTACAGTCATTTTTCTGCTCCTTCGGGAATGGCATTGCTGAGAAAAAACGGGAGCAGTATAGCATAATTTGGTAGTGGGTCTCCACATACTGATAATAATATTAACTGCTTAATATTATTATATTTTAAAATATAATAATTTTCATTTATATATAATAAATACAATATGTTAAATTATAAATCCATGATACTGCTATACTGAGTCTAAATAACATATTGATTTATATATTACAATGGTTCGGCAATTTTTTCTGATTTTCAAGCTGCAAAAATATAACATCTTGAAATCATTAAATACCAATTTTCAGGCATGAAATTATAACCTATTGAAATTATTAAATCAGAAATTTTTTACCGAACCATTGATATTAAAAAAATCAGTATGGGAAGTCCCATTACCGAAATTTATGCTGCTTTTATACCTGAAAATTTATGCTGACTTACTTAACCCTCCTTAATCTTATCCCAAACAAACAGAACATTCAAGATCCGTTTTGAATATTTCCCGCACAGAATCTTTTGCTGAAATCTTTTTCAGATTTCATACAAATTCCAAGTTTTAATATAATTAATTTTAAATATCAGACAATTAAATCTTTATAACAGATTATCAGGGAATTTGATCCGGTGTCAAAGTTTCCCCTATGCGCAATCCTGACTTGAATCATGCCAAAAGTATGATATAGACAGACATACTGGAAAATCACAGCAGAGACAAAGGAAAAAAATTATAAGCTATGAAGAAAATCGTACAGTTTTCCATAAAACAGAATGTTTTTATCAATGTGGTGTTCATTATTCTGACCGTGGCCGGGGTTTTCAGCCTGCTGACCATTCCGGTCGAGAACATGCCCAATGTGGACATGGGCAAGGTTTTTATTCATACCGTGTATTTCGGGGCCTCTGCTGAGGATGTGGAGCAGTTGGTGACCTCGGAAATAGAGGACGCGCTCGATGATCTCGAAGATGTTGAATTCATTCAGTCCTCTTCCTACCGGAATTTTTCTTCGGTGCAGGTAAAGTTCAATGATGACACAGATTATGAGAATCTTTATGATGATCTCCGTTTTCTGGCCCTCAATATCAAGAACAAACTGCCGCCGGAGGCTGAAGAGCCTGTTTTTATGTATATTGACACACATGAATGGATTCCCGTGATTGTGGCAAATGTCACGGGCGATCTTCCCCGGAGGACACTGAGGCTGCTCGCAGAGGAACTCAAAACCCGGATACTGGATATTCCTGGCGTGCAGAATGCGGGCATTTCCGGTGATTATGATGAAGAATTTCATGTGTCTGCTGATCCTGCCCGGCTGCGCAGATACGGCATCACTTTTGAGCAGGTGTGTCAGGCCATTGTGTCTGCCAATACCAAGATTCCCACCGGCACTTTCCGCAAAGAGACTGCGGAATATATGCTGGACGCGGGCAAAAAACTCTCTTCCCAGCAGGAAGTCCTGAATATCATTGTGCGCCGGGACGGGGACGGCAATTTTATCCGGGTGCGGGATCTGGTCACCAGTGCGCGCATGAGCCACCGGGACCCTTCCCGGATTTCCACAGTCAATGGAAAAGATGCTCTGCGCATACGGGTGCTGAAAGAGGAAAGCGGCAATGCTGTGGATATTTCCGCACAGGTCAAAGAAACCGCGCTGGCATTTGCGCAGGCCCATGAAAAAGAGGGAATTCAGGTCTTTTTTACCAATGATTCCACCATTGAAATCAATGATTCCGTCAAAATCCTGGGCGGGAACCTGATTACAGGTATGGTTCTGGTCACTCTGGTGCTGTGGATTTCCATGGGATTCCGCAATGCCATGCTTACGGCCATCGGCATTCCCTTTTCCTTTATCTGCTCCATCATTATCATGAAAATGACCGGGGTATCCTTAAACACCATCAGCCTGTTCGCGTTTGTGCTGGTCACAGGCATGCTGGTGGATGATGCCATTGTGGTTGTGGAAAATGTGTACCGCCATATTCAGATGGGAAAACCGCGCAGGCTTGCAGTGGTGGATGGGACATCTGAAGTCATGCTGCCGATCATCAGTTCGGTAATGACCACCATTCTGGCCTTTCTGCCCATGCTGATTATGACCGGCAGCATCGGCGAATTTTTTGCACAGATCCCCAAAACTGTGGCCTACGCGCTGGGGGTTTCCCTGCTGGAAGCTTTGTTTATTCTGCCCATTCATATTCTGGACTGGGGGCCGAAAGCCGTGCAGAAGAATATTGTCACGGAAGACGATGATCCTTTTCACCACCTGAAAAAAGGCGTATTTGCCCCTTTGTGGAAGATCTACCATTTTGCTGTGCTGGGGCTGCTGAATCACAAAATACTGACCTTTATCGGCATCGCCAGCATTTTTCTGGCCTCCATGACCATTCTGGTGCTGTCCATGACCGGCATCATGCCCCTGATTCAGGTCAAGTTTTTTCCCGGCAATTATTTCCGCTATCATGTGACCATTGCCATGCCGGTGGGAACCCCCATTGAAGAGACCGACCGGGTGGTGCGGGATATTTCGGACTTTATCATGTCGCTGGGAACACAGCAGGCACAGTCAGCCGCAGGAGATGCGGGATTTTTTGAGGATCAGGATTATCAGCGCCATTCCGGCAATCACTACGGCCAGATTGTGGTCACGCTTCCGGATGACAAAGAACGGAATTTTCCGGAAAATCCTTCCAATGATCCCATTGTGCATCTGGAATATATGCGCAAACATATCCGGGCGTTTGCAGAAAAAAAATATACGGCAGGAGAGAAAAAACCGGAAGTCAAGGTGTTTGAGGAAAGTGACGGCCCGCCTGCGGGAAAACCGGTCAATATCCGGGTGACTGCCCTTACGTTGGATGATGCGCTCCATGCTTCAGATGCCATTCTGACCTATATGCGGGAAGAAGCGGAAATGGCGGATCTTATTGATCTGGATGATGACCGGCCTGAACTGCAGAATGTGGTGAAATTTACTCCCCGTCAGGAATCTGTGTCTGAATACGGTCTGGCTCCGGGACAGGTGACAGCCATGACAGCCACTGCGCTCAATGGTTATCCCGCAGGCAAATTCAGAGCAGCAGACGGGGAAGTGGATCTGATGATTCGCCTGTCAAGAGTATCTGATCAGGTCAATGCACGGGGCGCAGGACTTTCCGATCCTGCGGATGTTCTTGGCATTCCTGTGGTGGAACACAGTGCGTCTCCGGTTCTGCTCAGAGATCTGCTGGATGTGGAATATGGAACCGAACCCAATGTGAAACTCCGTTACAAGGGCAGACCAACATTAACCCTCACTGCGGACATCAAACCCGGCTCACAGCTTTCTCCTGCACGGGTGCAGGTGCTGGTAAACCGTTTTTTTGAAAAAAACCGGGACAGCCTCTATGCTTCCAGCATTTCCTTTGGCGGAGAATTTGAATCCACCAGCCGATCCTACACTTCCCTGACCTTTGCTTTTTTTATTGCAATTATGCTGATTTACATGGTGCTGGCTTCCCAGTTCAATGATTATGTCCAGCCGATCATTATTATTACAGCCGTACCCTTTGCCCTGATTGGTGTGGTCATGGGTCTGTTTCTGAGCCGGACAATCTTCACCATTGGCAGTTTCATGGCTATCGTGGGACTCGCGGGCGTGGCCGTGAATGATTCCCTTATCATGATTGATTTTATGAATGTGCGCCTGAGAAAAGGAAGGCCCCTGCGTGATGCGGTCATTGAAGGCTGCGCTGCCCGGATGCGTCCGGTTATCCTTACCACTATAACAACCATTCTGGGACTGCTGCCTATGGCTATTGGTATTCCGAACAAATCCATTTCCTGGGCTCCCATGGCAACCGCGTTTGTGGCCGGACTTTCCAGCGCAACCATACTGGCCCTGCTGCTGATTCCTGTGCAGTATGAGGCATTTGAGAATTTCAAAGCATTTTTCCGGCGCAGGGGAATGCGCAAACTGAGACGGAAGATGAGGCAACGCAAAGCAGAACAGGCAGCAAAGTATAGTTTTTAACTGATGTTACGCCGCTTCGTCACTCCGGCGAAAGTCTGAGTCCATAACTGTTTGAAATTACATGATACCGTGTTTTGCCGGAATGACGGGTGACAGAGGCTTTCCGGTCATACCTGCGAAAGCAGGAATCCGGAACACTCTGAAATTAACGGATTCCGGCGTACGCCGGAATGACGGTGAAAAGAGCGGCGTAACATCAGTTTTTAAGATAAAGATTGCTGCCTGAAAACCCTAAGGGCTTGTAACAAAATAACCTGAACAAAGTTGTATTGTATGTTATAAAC
>CAZHPS010000100.1:0-16687 GCA_964534335.1 uncultured Desulfobacterales bacterium | reverse complement strand
GTGTCCAGGAAACTGATTTGGCAAAATCGTCATTGAACCGGTTAAGGTCTTTTAATTTTGCATGATATTGTCTTCGTTCCTCAGCATAATTTTCAAAACGTTTTAATAAGGATGTAAGTAAGTTTTTAATCATAACAAAATCTGTCCTCCGGCATCAGTCATATTCATGAGATCAGTTTTTGAGCAATAACATCATATTATTGCTCATTTTTCAAAACATATTCATCTGTCGTTGTACTCAGCTATTCAATCACTTCATCCCCGATCTTCTGACTGCACATAATATAGCATTTTTCCCCTTCCTGCATATCTGAAAAGGTGATTAAGATGTTATCCTGTTATGTAACATACCTACTGATAAAATTTATTAACTGCTGAATATATTTGGAATAACGGTTTCAGCCTCCGGCATGGCATGGTCAGTCCGCTCCGGGATTGCAGGCATGAAAGCACGGCAGGCGGAGCAGAATACCGGAGGCTGACCGGTTTTCTCAAAGGGTATGTTACATAACTCATTTCTGAATAAAAACGGGGATTATTTTCATACTCCCTGTGGAGGTAAGGAACGAATAACTGAGACACCTGATCAACCCGTGAACTCTTTTATCTGAAAAATATTAGCATATGACTAGAATCCGGTTAATATTTGGTTAAAAATCTGTGATGATTTTCCTATGGCAGTGAAAACGGATTTTAACAAAAAATTAATATTTTCCTAATACAGCACTAACTGATGAACTGTATAAAGACAGCTTATGCCAAATTCAAAAGGGAGGAAAACAGGAATGCGGTTTCATCTTTATCACAATATCAGTCTGGAAAAACGTTTCATTCTTGCAGGAACTGCGGTGCTGTGCATGGTTTTTTTTCTGTATGCGGCATCTGATTCCGGATTCAGAAAAATCACTGAATACAACAGGGGAATCCGCACCCTCAACAGTATGAACCACAGTCTCACGGAAGCCATCATTGGAGAAAAGATTTTCCTGCGGGACAGGGAAAAGTCCTCTTTGGAAAAATCCCTGGTGTCTGTCAGTGAATCGATTCGGCATATGCAGGAAAGCAAATCCTGTTCCTTTTTTGACATCCGGAAACTGGAAGCACTGGAACATCTGCTTGCGGCCTATCAGCAGTCTGTTCTCAGACTGGCTTCCGCTGTCATATCCGTAAAGGAAAAAGACGCGGAAATCAAACAAATGCTTGGAAATTTTACAGAACAAAGCATCCGGATCATTGATTTGCTCAACCGCCATGAACTTAAATGCCAGATGGAAAATCAGTCTGCCAATGTTCATCTGCTGCATCTACGCAATGTGGCAAGGGATGCAGTGATTGCCGGAAACCGGTTTTTTTCCCTTTTGCAGGAAAGTCTTCTGAACAAAGGGGATATTGTGTCTTTTCAGAAAGAAAAGGAAGCAGTTCTGGAAATACTGAAAGAACAGGTGCGCCAGTCTTCCATTACAGGGGATTATATTGAGTTTGCAACAGATGAGAAGGCCTATTTTTCCTATATCCGTATGATTGAAACACTGTATCTGCATTTCAGCCGGACAGCAGAGGAAATTACTGCCCTGTGGGAAAGCGGAAACAGATTTCAGCAGGAACTGGAAGTCATACGCAAAGAACTTATGGAAAACAGAAAGCATCTGATGGAAAACACGGAAATGCAGATTTCGGTTAAGACCCGTCATACCATCCGCAAAAACACTGTTTCCTTTGCCGTCATATCCGCAGTGCTGATTTTCGGTATGTTTTACATGGGCCGCAGGGTGGTGCATCCCATCACACGGATTATAGCCCTCCTGCAGGCCGGAGCAAAGGATGTGGCATTTGCATCGGATCATATGAATCTTACAAGCCAGTCTTTGGCAGAGGCATCCTTCCGGCAGGCTGCATCTTTGCAGCAGACTGCCTCATCAATGGAAATGATGTCCGCAGCAACAAAAAAGAATGCGGAAAATGCCAGGCAGAGCAAAAATCTGATGACAGAATCCGGGGATATGCTGAAGCAGACCTCCTCTGCCATGACAGAACTTGCGGATTCTGTGACAGCCATCAGCAGTCTGGGAACCGAGACGAAAAAAATTGTCAAAACCATAGATGATATTGCATTCCAGACCAGCCTGCTGTCTCTGAATGCAGCCATAGAGGCGGCACGCGCGGGAAATGCCGGAGCCGGTTTTGCTGTGGTTGCAAACGAAGTGCGGAGTCTGGCTGTCAGTACCTCTTCGGCAGCAAAACACTCGGCTGAAATGATTGGGGATATAGGCAGAAAAATTGAAACTGTGTCCAAAACATTAAGAAAAACAGATACTTCCTTTGCCGGGATGCGTGAAAGGATTTATCAGGCTGATGAGATGATCCGCAGTATCAGCGAGGCTTCACAGATGCAGGCCAATGGAATTGAACAAATCAATACGGCAGTAGCGGAAATAGAGGAAGTGTCACTTGACTATTCAGCCAGTTCCCAGGAAGCCGCAGGCATAGCCCAGCATATGAACGCGCAGGCCGTGCAGATGAGAAATGCTGTAAATCAACTGATGGCGGTCATAGGCGGCAGAACCGGCAAAACCGGAGAAGATGCCGAACCGCTCAGGCATTCTGACAGCAGACGCGCAGATTCCGCTTTTGCACCTTCCCCTGTTTCATCCCAAAAAGAGGCAGGGAAAACAGCAGAAAAAAACCCTGCGGATTCCGGTTCTGTGATTTTATCCGGAATAGTTTCCCTTAGCAGAAAACTGAATTTTCAGAAAGCCGAAGATCAGAATAATCTGTCGGATATTATCCGAAACGCCAAAGAAGATCATGAGGAAAAAGATGTGTCTGGGGAGATTGAATCAGATGAACTTCGGAAGATTCATGATGCTGTATTCAGGGGAAAATACCGGGAGGATCAGTTTGGCCTGTCTGTGCGCACACAGACAGCCGCGTTTGCCGGAGGATTGCCAAACTGAAAGTTTGCCGGTCCGGATGGATTTATACCATTACCTGAAACATTTGCAGAGGTTCAGATTCAGATCTGAATTCCGCACAGAAAAACTCTGTGTGACTCTGCGGTTAAAATCCGCCCGGCAGAAGTATAAAAATGTTTTAAGTATGGATTTATATTATAACAGACAACAGAGAGGATTTTTATGATGTGGAAAAAAATGGTGTCAGAAACAGTTTGCATTTTTCTTTTGACAGGTTGCGGAATTCTGCTGTCAACTGCATGGGCACAGCAGAGCAGCACACCCAAAGAAATCCGTGTCGGGTTTGTTCCCAGCATGGGAGAAGGGGATGTGGAAATTTATCAGTCCCTTACAGAGCATCTGGGAAAGGAGACAGGCATTGCGGTAAAAGCCTATACAGCCAAAGACTATGCAGGTATTATTCAGGCATTGGCCTACGGACAGATTGAATTTGCCCGTCTGGGTCCCAAAAGTTATGTGGAAGCCAAAGAAAAATCTGACATTGAGGTTCTGGCACTGGAACTGGGCAAAGAGGGCGAACCCGGATACAACGGTATCATCATTGTCAGAAAAGGAAGCGGGATTGAGACCTTTGAACAGACCAAAGGAAAAAGTTTTGTGTTCACGGAACCGGATTCCACGTCCGGTTATCTGGTTCCCAGTGTGATGTTTGCCCGTGATCTGAAAATTGATCCCAAAACCTATTTTTCCTCTGTGGGATTTTCCGGTTCCCACGGGGATTCCATTCTGGCGGTAAAAAACGGCAAAGCCGATGTCGCTGCAGTGGCAAACAAACTGCTGGATCGCATGGTGGAAAAAGGGGAAGTGACGCATGAGGATTTCGCGGTTCTGAAAACATCGGAACTGATTCCGGGTCCCTGTTTCTGCGCATTGAAAAAACTTCCGCAGGATTTGAAGAAGGCTTTTCAGGATGCCCTGATTTCCTTTAATTCCCATAAAGAGAATTTGGAAAAACTGCAATGCGGCGGATATCAGAAAACTGATGACAAAACCTATGACATTATCCGGGAACTGGAGGAGATGAAAAAGAAACTGTCGGCAAAATAAAAAAACACCCGGCAGCAGAAACTGCCGGGTGCGGATTTTTGAATTGTATTATCAGTCATTTCAGGTGATTTCCGGAAAAGAATATCCCTTCAAAGTATCAAAAGCTTCCGGCTTTTGCGCTGTGCCTGTGAACTGAACCGGGATATTTCTTTTCAGAAATCACCTTAGTACATGACCACATTGGATTTTATACCAATTCTCCATTGAATTTATGCAATCAGATTTGACAACTTCTGAAAAGTTGTCAAATCCTGCACAGGTGCAGATTGCATGAAATCAATAGAGAATCGGTATTATATAATCCCCTCTTGAGAGGGGCAGGGGTGTGTCTTTTCCCCATTGCCGGACACACCCCCTGCCCCCTCTCAAGAGGGGAATTGATACCATAAAATCCAAATTGGTTATGTATTAGCATGCAGAAAATTAAGCAGAACATTCTTTCACAGACAGTCAGGCAATCTCTTCTTCTTTCTGCTCAGCGGCTTCCGGGGATTTGATCTCCGGTTCTGTGCAGGAAATTCTGAATTCCGGAACGGTCTCCTCCTTTGGCTCATTCAGGGTCCAGCTCAGATCAATGGAAATTTTCTGTTTGTTTTTCTTCCGGGCCGCCTCAATTTCAACCTGAAAACTGTCTCCTGGAGTAAGTGTCACAAACTCTTTTCCTTTTTCTACACACACCGTCCCGGCTTTGAAACTGCTGACCAGATCTTCCAGAATGCGGGCCAGCACTTTCACATCAGCGGATGTTTTGATTACGATTTCATTTTTCTTTTCATCTTTCTTTTCGTTTTTCATGACAAAGGTTCTCCTTTTATATATCAGCAATAACTGATGGTTATATTGACACACGGCCAGACGGAATTGCCTGCCGCGCTCAAAAATGATTCGGAAAATACAGCCAGTCTTTCCGTTTGGCAGTCCTTACTTTTCTTAGTCGATTTACAGAAAAGAATATACCAAAAAAGTAGCATAAGCTTCCAGCTTATGCCGTGAACTGGACAGGTATATTTATTTTAAGAAATCACCTTAAGTCAATGGCATTGGGATCCGGGTGGCAAAAATACAATTTTTGCACTCCACCGAAAAATTTCCAATCCGCTGACATTATCCTGTTCCTGAAACAGCTTCACCGGATCTGCACCGGATATGATCCCGGTTTTTACGGATAATATCCGCATGGTGACAGTCTGCGTCCGGTCTGCCCTCCACGATGCGCCAGGCTTTCTCCAGCAGGGATTCAGCCTGCGGGTATTTTCCCTGTTTTGCATACAGCACGGCCAGATTGTTGAGACTGTCCGCCACTTCAGGATGATTTTCTCCCAGCATCTTTTTCTCCATGTCCAGTCCCCGCAGGAAAAAGGATTCGGCCTGCGGGTATTTTCCCTGTTTTTCATACACAACCGCCAGATTGCTGATACAGGCCGCCAGATTCGGATGCTCATGTCCCGGCATTTTTTCCTCTGCTGCCAGTCCCCGGCGGAACAGATGTTCCGCATCCCGGATTTTTCCCTGTTTTGCACACAGCAGTGCAGACAGGGAAAAGTCTGTCAGTCAGGGATATCCGTATCTTCCGCTGTGATGTCATCCACTTCGGATTCATCATCACAGGGTATGACCGCCAGTCCCTTTTTTTTCATTTTTTCACTGATTTTTTTTTCAGCCTTTTTCAGAAAATTCTCCAAAGAATCATTCACAGCACCATCTGTATCCAGCTTTTTGCCAATCTGCCGGGCATCATTTTTGGCTTTTTCAAGACGTTTTGCCAAATCTGCCCGAATATTGAATATCACTCTTTTGCTTTCTTTGTCTTCTTTGAAAATGTTCATGTTCTTATCCTGTCAAAATATAAAATCTGTACAAAATTTGTACGATATTTGAGAAGAGTTTTTACACATTTTTTGTTAGCCTGTCAAGATATTTTTTTCACATCCCGGAAAAAATATTTTTTTTTGCTGTATTGCTGTCTGTTTTCAGGAGAATAAAAGTTTTGGCCGTTCATCTTCCTTTTGGGTTTTGTGCTGCCCCTTAAGGAAGCCGGACAATATTGGTATGGCTCCCCAAAGACTTCCAAAGTTTTGGAAACTTCGGAAATCTTTGGGGAAGTCTTTTGATTTTCGGAAACTTAGGGATTCTTTGGGGAGATTGGAGTGGCTCATGAAAAGGAGTATGCAGGAAAAAGCTGTGGAACACGGTAAGCAGGTCAACGAAAATTTTCGGGTATAAAAAAACCGGGTTTCTCAGGAAAACCGGATGTCCTGAAAACTTTTATCCCCGAAGATTTATGGAACCCTACTTAACACAGGTATGTTCATTCTGTATTAAAACAGTGTTAAAAATTTGTTGCAGCACCGGAAAGGCAGGTTTTCCCTGTACAGTCTTCTCAGGAAAGTTGGTTTTTCTGAAGAGTCTGATTTTTCTGTACATGAAAATTTTTGTATGCTCATGCTGCTGCAGGCCATGTGCTAACAGAACTCTGACAAAAGACTAATAAAGATATAACAATCTCCTGTTATATAATGTTTCAGCTTAAATCTTTTGCCGGGCAAGGATCTCCCTGCAAAAAATATGGATTATGGCGTTGGACAGTATAAAAAAACTGGCAAACCGGCAGTCTGAAAAATGTGTTTTCAGTCTGTGTGCAAATCTGCAACGTTTTTTCCGTGTGATAACCGGAGAGAGAATGAACAGAAAAATCTTTTCCATGGGAATTGAGAAAAAAATCTTCATACCTGTGGCAGTTGTGCTTCTTGTTTCCATGACAGGCGTGTCCCTGTACACATACAGGTGTCAGGAATTTCTTATTGCGGAACTGATGAACCATACGGTGGACACTGCCCTGCACCAGATTGTCTGCACGGCGAAAAGGAGTGAACAGGCCGAATCGGCAATGAAAGAGGCTTTATCCCGGAACTATCTGCGTCAGGTTCGGGCTGTCCGCGCCATTGTTGAGCAGAATCCGGAAATGCTTTCCACGGAAAATATGATCCGTCTGGCCCGTGAGATTGGAGTGGATGAAATCCATATGACAGATGAAAAGGGAATTCTGCGGTGGGGAAGTGTCCCGGAGTATTACGGAATGGATTTTCATGACAATGATCAGACACGGGCTTTCCTGGCCGGACTGAGCGACAGATCCTTTGAACTGGCACAGGAACCGCGTCCCAGGGCGGCCAACAATGTTCTGTTTCAGTATATCACAGTTGCCGGAAAGCAAAAACCCGGACTGATACAGATCGGTGTCCGTCCCAAAGAACTGGAGGATCTGATTCAGGTTACGGACATCCGGAACATGCTTGCGGATCAGAGGGTGGGCATTAAGGGATATTCCGTGCTGCTGGATGCGGAAGGAAGATTTCTGTACCATCCCAATCCGGATTATATGGGAAAAAACATAAAGACATATGAATGGGGCAGGCATTTTCTTGCATCAGAAAAAGGCCGGATAAAATATCTGTTTGACGGAACTGAAAAAATTGCGGCATTTGCGCATACAGAAGGCAGAATTTTCATATCCACCCTTTATACAGGCCCTTATACGGAACCGCTTCTGCACCTGCGCACCCGTCTGATCCGGACAGTGTTTTTCACTCTGCTGGCATCAGGGCTGCTGGTTTTTCTGGTAACAAAACATGCTGTTGTCCGGCCTGTAAAAAATGCTGTTGCTGAACTGCTGGATGCAACGGATCAGTTTGCCTCGGCATCCCGGCAGGTGTCCCTGTCCGGCCAGTGTCTGGCCGAAGGCGGCAATGCGCAGGCTGAGTCTGTGGAAAAAACCTCGGACGAACTGGATCAGATTGCACAGATGGCGGAACAGACCATCGGCAGTATCGGTGAAGCGGACGGAATGATAAATGAAGTGGTCCACTCGGTGCGGACAGCAGATGAATCCATGAAAGAAACATGCGGATTTATGAAAGAAATAAACAGTCTGGGAGAAAAGACACGGGACATTGTCACTGTTATTGACAACCTGGCTTTTCAGATCGGTCTGCTGGCTTTGAACGCAGCGGTGGAAGCTGTCCGGGCCGGAAAATCCGGAGCGGGTTTTTCCGTTGTGGCCGGTGAGATCAGAAAACTGGCTGTCCTTTCAACGGATTGTGCGCGCAAAACAGCGGAACTGATTCATGCAGGCGCAGACAGGATTGCCAATGGCATGTTCCTTGCAGAAAAAACAGAACAGGCTTTTGAAACCATAGGGAAAAACACCGAAAAACTGGAGATCGTGTTTTCCGGAATCAGCCATACTTTTCTGCACCAGTCACAGGGCATCGGACGGATTCACACGGCTGTCAGCACCATCAGCAGTGTCATTCAGCAGAATGCAGCCCATGCGCAGGAAAACGCATCGGTGGCAGAGCAGATGAACGCACAGGCAGAGCAGATCCGGACAGTGATGCACAGGCTGTCCGCAATTGTGGGGGAGAATGGCAATGCAGGAAAAAAACACAGGGAAAATTACCGGGTTCAGGAAAACAGGGGAAGTGCCGGGTACATGGAACCAATATGGAAGATACGGCAGAAAATGCAAAACAGATCTGAACCTGCAATGAAAAAAAACAGAACAGGGCATTTTACACCATGAAACAGGAAGCGAAAATGGGCAGGGCACGGATCATGATTGTGGAAGATTCTGAAAGTACAGCGAACTATTTAATCAACCGGCTGGAAAAGCTGGGGTATCATCCTCTTCCCCCTGCAGGAACGGGCGAGGATGCTGTTGAAAAAATCCGTGAACTGAAACCTGACCTGATACTGATGGATGTGGAGCTTGACGGGAAACTGGATGGAATAGAAACTGCGGAACTGATTCTGAAAAAGCATGACCTTCCTGTTCTTTATCTTACATCCCATTCTGAGGACGAATTTCTGCAAAGAGCCAGAATCACAGAACCTTATGCCTACCTCATCAAACCGGTCAGGGAAAGGGAACTGTATGCCAATGTGGAAATTGCCCTTTGTTGATCCTGAATCCGGAATTACCCGCAGAGACAAGACATGTCTTATCTCTGCGGTCTGATACCAAATCGCTGCTGAAAACATGCTTCTGAAAAAAGCAACATTTTGTAATCAGACAGAAAAAACTGGCCGTATTGTATAAAGTCAATGGCGACTTGGTATGATACCAAATCGCTATTGGTTTTATACAATGGAACTGTATTTTTTATGTTTAATACCAATTCTCCATTGATTTGATACAATATTTATTGTCAGTTTTTCCACGGTTCCGGCTGTGCAAAAAACCGCTCCGCTTAATTTTTGCACTCCTCCGGATTTGTATTCCGCATTGTATAAAACCAATGGAGAATTGGTATAAGGACAAATATATATGACATTCATCAACTTCTAACAATTCACTCATCTGTTTCTAACACATATATCATATGAACAGACTGCCATATAACAGGCATGTATGTCTGTATCAGACCCATAACATCTTCATGACTTTCATAAAACATGTGTGCTGTTCATTAACAGACAAACGGAGGCGGTTATGAATGAACATCAGATTCAGTGCAGCAGATTCACAGAGACCGAGCCCTATATGAATGAAAATCAGTTGGGCTATTTTCAGGAAAAACTGGTCAGGATTATCCGGCAGATGTCAGAAAAGGTAGAAAATACACGCCGGGAAATGAAACAGGGAAACGGCAGATGTGCGGATATTGCAGACAGAAGTGAACTGGCTACATGGCGGGAAAATCTTCTGGCAAACTGTGAGCATTGTCAGAAAATCATCCGGCAAAGCGAGGCAGCCCTGAAACGCATTCGTAACAGAACCTTCGGTTACTGTGTGCTGACCGGAAACGAAATCGGTCTGCAGCGTCTGAATATTGTTCCCTACGCACATCTGTCAGTGGAAGCACAGGATCTTTTTGAAAACAGTGTGAGGCGTTCCAGATGGAACTGATAATAAATTGATATATAATCAAAAAAACCCGGAGCATATTCAAATGCATCCGGGTTTTTTTTGATTAAGGACAATGCAATGGAAAAATCGTTCCAATGCTGCTGAGTGTCAGGCAGCCAGCATTTCCGAAATAAACCTTCTCACACTTTTCTTTATAATCTCATCCCGTTGCAAAGTTTTGGAACAAAGAGGTTTGCGGCTTCCGCTTTTTTTGTTTTCAGAATCTGCCCTGTCAGATGCACGAAGATCCTTTTTTGCTTTTTCCATTTTTTTTCTCCTTTATTTTCCGTAAAAGTTAAAAAATACGTTCCGGCTGTTCCTGCCTGCTTTCTGCGAAGGAAGAATAATATGGAGATGTTAGATTTTGATTAGCGTTCTGTTTCTGATGCAGATTTAATATTTTTCTAACACAGGAATTGCTACTGCCTGTTTTATTGATCGGATTTGTCTGTATAACCGGCACCAGAATGAACAGTTTCCGTTTTTTTTCAGGGATTCATCATTTTTTAACACAATCTTCATCATAGGCTAACATGGAAAAAGTATCTTTCATACCGTAAGCAAAATGTGTAAGTAAGGTTCCATAAATTTTCGGGCATAAAATTTTCAGAAAAACCGGATTTTTTCCGAAAAATCCGGTTTTTTGAATACACGAAAATTTTTGTTTGCCTACTTTATCAGACAATTCTTTGAAAGGAGCAAAAATGAAAATGGAAAAAATTCTTTTGGAAATGCAAATCATTATACTGAAATGGGAAATGGCATGTCATTCATTCACATGCAATGAATGTATAGATGGCATTCTGGTTTGTGATGAAGGCTGGAAACTTCGGATGAAACATGCCTGTCTGACGAAAAAATTGTGGCAGATTTCAGAAAACGGTAAGGAAAAGGAGCTTTCATGGGTTGGATGAATTCAGACCGGCATATGCCGGAAAAGGCAGAAAAGACTTGTTGGGAAAAGGGCAGAAACCTGGCAGTGGCGGATATTGCAGACAGAAGCGGTTTTGGACAGATGTTGTGAATCTGAAATTTTAACATGATATTAAATAATTATATCATCATAAAGCATTACAGAAAAATTTAAACCGGCTCCGGGACAGATACGTTTTTTCCTCTGCCTTCTTTGTTCCGGCCACTGATAATATCCTGAAGATAACGGATCATATCCTTCATCTGTTCGGCCTGCGCACTCATTTCCTCAGATGCACTGGCTGATTCTTCTGCACCGGCCGCATTGCTCCGGGTGCTTTGATCAATTTCACGGACAGCCTGGGTGATTTCATCAATGGCCCTTGTCTGTTCCGCGGACGCGGCAGCAATTTCCCGGATCAGATCTTCTGTTTTTCCGGCAATATCCTCCACCCCTGTGAAACATTCATCAGTCTTTGTCACCATACCCGCCCCCTCCTGAATCTGCTTCACTGTGTCTGCAATCATATCCGCTGTATTTTTTGCTGCCTGTGCTGTGCGCAGGGCAAGTCCCCTGACTTCTTCTGCCACAACGCCGAAACCTGCTCCGGCATCACCGGCCCTGGCCGCCTCAATGGCTGCATTCAGGGCCAGCAGATTGGTCTGAAACGCGATTTCATCAATGGTTTTGACAATCCTGAATGTCTCCTCACTGGCCTGGGAGACTTTCTGCATGGAACGCGACAGACTGCACATTGCCGCATTTGCATCCCGCACCTCCTGAGCGACATTTTTCATCAGTTTTCCTGCCATATCCGAATGCCCGGCATTCTGTCTGATCATGGAACTTATCTGTGTCAAAGATGCAGATGTTGCCTCAATGGACATAGCCTGCCGGGAAACTGTTTCTGCCAGGGACTGGCTGCTGACTGCAATCTGTCCGGAAGCAGTTGTGAATTCATCCGCTGTGATGCGCAGATTGCGGATGATTTCCCGTACAGGACGTATGGCTATAAAAGTAAGACAGAACCAGATGCACACAGTCAGCGCAATAACAATTCCCAGTGCGCAGAGCATCTGGATAATGGCGGTACGCTCAAGCCGCTCATCAATGCTGCTGCGCACCGCTGATATACGCTGCTGCAGTTTTGTTTCATTTTCTGCATGAGTTTTCCGAATCAGGCTGTCGCTGTAATACAGGCGGAGCTTTCCCAGTTTTCTTTCCTCATGAACTATATCAACCTCAAAAAACAGTTCACTGTCCTTTGTCAGTTTTTCCGGAATGGCAGAGCCATATGCAATATTCCGATCCTGGGACTGCCAGATGGCAAAAAAAGTTCCTTTTGTTATGTCAGCCACCTCTATGGCCTGCACCATCAGGATATTCATATAAGGCTTGAGTCCGACTGCGATTCCTTCCCTGTCAATATTGTACAGAAAAGTTCCTGATGTACCGGCAGCAGTTTCTGCAAGGACTTTCAGGTTTTCTTTCATGGAGGCTGAATGAAAATGCATCAGTTCCTCAAAACCTGTCCGGATATTCCGGTCATATTCCTTCTGAATATATTCAAAAGTATTGCTTTCGTATTTCAGCAGTCCCAGACTGGCGAACATAAAGGAAAAAAATACAATCAGCCCGCTCCACATGGACGTTTTGAATGTAATTCCGAATACAGGTTTTTTTCTGCCGGTTTCCTTCATAAATCAAGCTCCTTTTTCAGACTTATGATGTCAGGTGTCAGTTTGCAGTGTTTATTAAAGCAATTTATGTGATGGAAGGATTTTCATGATGATTCAATCCTGTCAATCCTTTAATCCTGAGAATCATGGTTCAGACAATCCCCATTCCCCTCTGTCTGAACTGTGATTCATCTGATTATTCTGATTACCCTGATTTTCCAATCAGATAAATCAGATAAATCAGATGAATCAGACAAATCAGAGTTCAGACAATTTGTTATAACTACAGGGATTTAAGACAATCCTGTCAATCCTTTAATCATGTGAATCATGGTTCAGACAATCCCCATTCCCTCCCCTCTGTCTGAACTGTGATTCATCTGATTATTCTGATTACCCTGATTTTCCAATCAGATAAATCAGACAAATCAGAGTTCAGACAATCCCGGTTCAGACAGTCAGCAATCCTGTCAATCCCTTAATCCTGTGAATTCCGGTTCAGACAATCCCCATTCCCCTCTGTCTGAACTGTGATTCATCTGATTACCTTGAACCTATCCGAATATTACCTAAATTGAGCGATTTTTAATTTAACATAAAAAAAATGCTATCATCCGTCAAAAAATCGCATTTTATTGCCCGTCAGAAAAAAATGTGACGGTTCTTGAAAAAAAACAGGCTTCGGCACCGTCATAAACATGCGGATTATCCGCTTCAGGACACACCTCTCCTGTGTACGGCGCTGTTTTATCTGAATTCCGGTGTATTTCAGGTGTTCAGCATATGAGAGTCTGATGAGAATGACAGGCATCCCATATTTTTTCAGTTTCAGCCGCCGGAAAACAGCAGCAGAATATCTGCTTAAAAAGGTCGGCAGCCGGCAACCCTTTTTCACTTTTGCGAATATCGCCGAAGTATTCCGTAAGAACTGAAAATATTCCGATATTCGTAAGATACCGGGCAAAGAAAAAAAGTCCGCCGCGTCCTGTGAGAGTGTCATCTGTCATTCCGATTTTATTTATTTTCATTTTTTTATCCTTTCACCCGGAAGGTTAAAATTATTATTTGCATAACATTCTTATATAGCATATATTATCTGAAAAATCCAGGAAAAATCGCTTAATTTAGGTCTTATCCATTTTCCCTCAATTCCGGGGAAAAGTCAAATCCAAAAAAAGCGAAATTCTCCAAATCGCCCTAAACCCATACTCTTCCTGTTTTTCCCGGCACAGCAAAAGCAATTTGCTTTGACTTTCCATGAAATTTCGGCAATAATACAGGTTAACGGAGAGCAGGTACGCTAATTCAGAGAGCCGTTTCCTGAAAAAATATCTGAAATAATTTATAATAGGAAAAATCTTTTCAGGCCTTCCGGAAATGAAAGATTATAGTTATTTTAACAACTTTTGTCCTCTGCAAAACCCGATGGAGGAGTGCAAAAATTAAGCGGAGCGGTTTTTTGCACAGAGGACAAAAGTTGAGAAAAATACTATATATGGCAAATATTCTGATAAAATGCTCCAAAAAAATTACAGCATCTTACCGGTTTTTCCTGTATTTTGGATGCAATCAATATATGATTACAACAGCGAATTGGTATTATACCTTTTATATACTGATATTCTTATTTTTATTATCCGGCTTACTGCTTTGCTGTGAAAAAAACCGGGAACGATCTTTTTCTCTGTCCCTGCTCCGGGTAATGGCTGGAATTCCGCTTCTGGCCGGAGAATATGTCTTTCTTGCCTATGCTCCTTCGCATCATACTGTTTTTATGGTATTTATTACCGAATCCCTGTTTGCGCTGATCTGGTTTGAAACCGGCCTTTTCCTGAAATCCGCATCTGAGAGTCAGAGCAGATCGGGCAGATATCTGCTTTTGTCCGAAATACCGCTGATATTCACCTCCGGAGCATTTTACTGTTTTTCCGATCCCGCAGCAATTGCCACTGTTAAGGGGAAAATCATTTATCCCTATTGTTTTCTGTTTTTTGTCAGCAACCTGTTTATGCTTTTGTCCATGTCGGTTATGGCATGGCAAATTGAAATTTTCTGGAGAAAACTTTCTGCAACCCAGCGGTGGGAATACAAATTTTTCGCTGTGGGTTCCTGTCTGATCTGCGGAACTTTCGGATGGGCCGCTGCTTACCGTTTCACATATCACGCTATGAATTCCGGGCATTTTTATCTGCTTACACTGATTCTTGTGTTTGCCTGGCTTCTGATTTTTTATGCCGCAGTCCGTCACCGGATGTTCAACAGAAAAATTTTTGTATCCCGGAAGGTGGTTTACGCTTCTGTCGCGCCCATGATTTTTGGAATCTGGCTGATTGCCATCGGCCTGATTTCCCTGATCATGAAGATATACAATTTCCCGTTCTCTTTTGTTTTTCAATGGTTTCTGATTGTTGCCGGCATTGTGTTCATCAGCCTGATGGCAGTCTCAGGAAAGGTTCGGCATAACATCAGATATTTTATCAGCACCCATTTTTATATCAACAAATATGAATACCGGGATGAATGGCTGTATTTTTCCCGGCTGCTGCAGGGAGCAATCAGCGAAGCAGAGATTGCGGATGCCCTGCATCAGGTAATGGTCAAAAGTCTTTATACCAATGGCATTTTCATCTGGCTGGGAGATGAGGAAAAAGGCTATGATCTGATATTGCAAAAAGGCATTGCGGAGGAGAAAAAAGGCCAATACCGGTTTTCGGAAGCCCATCCGCTCATATCTCATTTCAAGAGCAATACATATTATTATTCCAAAACAGCAAAGCATCAACTGTCCGTTTTTCCGGAAAATACCGAAAAAGAAAATTCACAGCGAAACAGGCCGGTTCTCTTTGTGCCCATGATTACCGGTGAACGCATGGTCGGGATCGCGGGACTGGCTTCGGAATTCACAGGAGGCGTTTACGGGCCTGATGATTTTGATCTTTTATCCGCCATCTGCACACAGGCTGCTTCCGCTATTTTGGCAGCGCGCATGGCTGAAGCATCTGCAAAATACAGACAGCAGGAAGCCTGGGATGCCATGTCCGCGTTTGTTCTCCACGATGTGAAAAATGCTGCAGGAATGCTCTCCCTGCTTCGCAGAAATGCTCCTGAAAACATTCATGATCCGGAATTTCAGCAGGATATGCTGGAAACCCTTGATGATGCTCTCAAGCGGATGGAAAAGGTGCAGAACCGGATGTCTGTTCTGAAAAAAGAGATTGTCCCGGTTTTCCGTGAAATTGAGATTCGGAAGAGACTGGAGGAGGAATGCCGGAAATTGGAGCGCAGATTACAGGGACTTGCAGTGCAGATGGAATGTTCTGAAGCACTTACCCTCAGAACTGATCCGGAACTGCTGATGCGGGTGATGGAAAATATTCTGTTAAACGCATTTGAGGCAGGGGAAGGGGATACTTTGGTGAATATCCGTATTTTGAAGAAAGAACAGCAGGTTGTCATAAATGTTACAGATAATGGTCCGGGAATTCCCCCGGAACTTCTGCCGGACAAAATATTTGAACCTTTTTATACAAGCAAATCAAAAGGAAGCGGAATTGGTCTGTGGCAGGCAAAGCGGATTATGACCGTACTGGGCGGAAATATCCGTGTGGAAAATGGCGACATCGGAGGGGCGCGATTTGTGATTTCATTGCCTGCCGGGAATTCCTGAAACGAATGCTGGCCGGATCACAAAAAAATACTGAATTATCTGATATTTCTTATATATTTTACACTGTAGACAGACATCGGCCTGATTTCCATGTTTATTTTTTCTTCTGATTCATCCATAGCCACATCCAGATCATAATCGGCCTGCAGCCCCATCCAGTACTCAGGGCTGTTAAGTTCTCATAATTTTCAGAAATTTTTTGATATTGCCCGCAAAACGGACTGATGCGTTTTTGACAGATTCAAAACCGTTTGTGCGAACAATGTTTACCGCCATATTTCTGAACACTGAAAGATCTGCAGCCGCATTCACATTTTTTATTCACGATGAATCCTCTTTCATTATAACATCTTTCACGTAATGCAGTCTGTTTTCAATATGCCGGTGTCCCCTGATTCCCGCAGCATAATATTGGGCGTCATCAGATTTGACACTGCTGATGCAGCAACTTCTGCTTTCATGCAGACCTTCTGCGGTTTCAAACCGGCGTTCCGCATAAAT
>CAZHPS010000099.1:0-16781 GCA_964534335.1 uncultured Desulfobacterales bacterium | reverse complement strand
CCTGAATCTGTGAATTGAAAAAACCGGATTTTTCCAAAAAATCCGGTTTTTCTGTATACAGTTGACAGAGCACTATTACATGACCAATTTAGATTTTATGGTATCAATTCCCCTCTTGAGAGGGGCAGGGGTGTGTTTCAGGGCGCGGGAACAGACACACCCCTGCCCCTCTCAAGAGGGGATTATATAAAATTCATCGTGGTCGTGTACTACTGACTTTCCTCAGATGAATCGGTTTCAGAACCGGATATGTCAGACTGGCTGGCAGGAGATGGAAATTTGAAAAAACCGATCCCCTCTTCCTTCAGAACCTTTTCCTCTTCCGGAGTGCTCACGCCCCGGATATTGCGCGCTTCTGTCACTCCATAATGAATCCGCAGAGCTTCCTTTGCAAAATCGGCCCCGACATTGTCAAAATTGTTTTCCAGATAATCAGAAACTTTTCTGGCGATTTCCGCCATACTGCCCGGCAGACTGCCTTTTTCCTCCCGGCGGGAGGAGCGTATGGCAAAGGCAGAGGGAATACGGAATACGCTGCTGTCGCTGCATACAGGGCATGAGATCATAGATTTTTCCTTCTGATCCTCAAAAGCCTGGGCGTCATCAAACCATCCTTCAAACTGATGGCCTTTGGAACACTGCAAATCAAATATAATCATTAGGATATCAAACCTCGCAATAGGAAAAAACTTTTTTATATTACCACAAACACAAATAATGTAAAAGAAATTTATTGACAGGGAAATATTTTTTTTGACACAATGTCAGGTGTCAGGTGCATGGATATGGGAACCCGGGCCGGAACAATGTTTAAAAAAAATCTGAAGAGCCAATTGCGGAAGTCAGTCAGCGTCATTCCCGCGAAAGCCGGAATCCGGTGTTTTCAAACACCTGCTTTCACGGGTGTAAGGGTTTGTGATATTCTGCAATTCGCTCTGAAAAAACAGATTATACTGATTCGGTTTCGGTTTTTGCCTGCATGATTTCTGTCTGACAGTCTGACCGGGAAAAAGCATCTGTTTCCGGACTGAAGAAATTTGCACACAGCCTGAAAAAAACCTGTTCCGGCGCATAGGCAGTTTTCATGCCTGAAAAAAAACCGAAATCGGATCACCATATTAACCATAAAACAGCAGGGGGATAATTTTTTTATGAAACTGATGTCTGCCATACTTTCCGGAATCTGTGTTTTGCTACTGTTTTCCTCAGCTTATGCAAACACCATGTATGTAACAGATAAAATTGAGATTATGATGCGCAGAGGGGCCAGCACCGAGTACAAAATCATTAAAAAACTTCTGTCCGGGGATGCTGTTGAGGTTCTGGAAACCCAGGGCAGTTGGACAAAAATCCGGATACAGGATGGCATGGAGGGATGGGTGAACACCCAGTTTCTTACCGAACAGAAACCCAAAGAGGTTGAACTGGGATACCTGCAGGAAGAAAAGGAAAAACTTTCCAATGAGGTATACCGCCTCAGTGAGGAAAACAAAAAACTGCAGGCAGATAACAGGGAACTTGTCATTCAGTGCGGGGAAAGTCAGAGGAAAAAGGATGAGGCTGTGCAGGCCTATGAACAGCTTCGTGTGCAGTCCAAAGATTTTCTCGTTGTGCAGGAGGGACGTGACAAAGCCGTCTCAGAACTGGAGGAACTCCGCATAAAAGCAAAGAATATGGAAGCTGAACTCAAGGCATGGAAAGGCCATCTGATCCTGACGGGAGCCGGTGCGCTTCTGTTTTTCACCGGTTTTCTTATGGGTGTGATGAACGCCAGAAACAGCGGCAGAAGCAAAGGTTCCTATCTGCGCTGAGTATACAGCAGCATGGCCTGCGGAAAACAGCCTGCGGATGAATCCGCAGGTTGTTCATGTTTTTATTCTGTCAATGCCAGTTAAGGGTCAAAAATTTCGTAATCAGCAGAAACAGGAAGTTATAAAACCTGACATCCGGAACCTGTTTTATAAAAAACTGAATTTACATTGTAAAATTTCAGCCTTAATTCGCATTGTCATTATTTCAGAAAGTGAATTTCCATGAAAACTGAAACAGATTTTCTTGTCATCGGCAGCGGTGTGGCCGGGCTGACCTTTGCACTCAAGGTTGCGGATTTCGGCAGGGTGGCTCTGGTTACCAAAAAAGGGATTACAGACAGCAGCACAGCAGTGGCACAGGGGGGCATTGCCTCGGTTTTCGGCAGTCTTGACTCCTTTGATCTGCATATCAAAGACACCCAGGCTTCCGGTGACGGTCTCTGCCATGAGGATGTTGTGGAAATGGTGGTGCGCAGCGGGCCTGACCGGATTCGGGAACTGATGGAACTGGGAGTGCATTTTGACACAAAGACCGGTTCCGCAGGAAAAGACAGCCCCCGGCTGGATTTGGGCAGAGAGGGCGGACACTCCCAAAAACGGATTGTCCACGCGTTTGACATGACCGGCCGGGAAGTGGAGAGGGTGCTGGTGGAGCATGCCCGGAACCACCCCAGCATCAGCATTTATGAAAATCACATGGCAATAGATCTGATCATCTGCTCCACCCGTATGCGCCGGGGACTCATCACCACCACCCATGAAGCCTTCTGCTGCGGAGCCTATGTTCTGGATACACAGACAAATCAGGTCATCACTTTTTCCTCCGGCATCACTCTGCTGGCCACTGGAGGGGCGGGAAAGGTGTATCTGTATACCAGCAATCCGGACATAGCCACAGGCGATGGGATTGCGATGGGATACCGGGCAGGTGCCACAGTCGCGAATCTGGAATTTGTCCAGTTTCATCCCACCTGTCTCTATCATCCGGAAGCCAAGAACTTTCTGATTTCCGAGGCTGTGCGCGGGGAAGGGGCCATTCTCACGGATGCATCGGGCAGGGCTTTTATGGCAGATTATGATCCGCAGAAGGATCTGGCCTGCCGGGATGTGGTCGCGCGGGCCATTGACACGGAACTGAAAAAAAGCGGTGCAGAATCGGTTTTTCTGGATATTACCTCGCGTCCTGCGGAATTTATCAAAGAACGTTTTCCCAATCTCTATGAAAAATGCCTGAGTTTCGGCATTGACATGACAAAAGATCCCATTCCTGTTGTTCCTGCCGCGCATTATATGTGCGGAGGTGTGGTCACGGATATGTGCGGCAGAACCGATATTTCCCGGCTGTATGCTGTGGGCGAGACAGCCTGCACCGGTCTGCACGGAGCCAACCGGCTGGCCAGCAACTCCCTTCTGGAAGCCCTGATTTATGCGCATGAATCTGCAAAACAGGCTGTAAAGGACATGGAGACCATGGATCGGAAATCCCTGCCTGAGGCACCGCTGTGGGATGAGGTGGGAACCACAGACAGTGATGAGGGCATCATGGTTTCCCACAACTGGGATGAAATCCGGAGGCTGATGTGGAATTATGTGGGCATTGTCCGCTCAGACAAACGTCTGGAACGGGCCAGGCGGCGCATTGAGATCATTCAGAAGGAAATCCGGGAATATTACTGGGATTTCAGGGTTTCACCGGATCTCATTGAACTGCGCAACATTGCGACCGTGTCTGAGCTGATCATTGACTGCGCCATGCACCGCAAGGAAAGCCGGGGACTTCATTTCAATATTGCCTATCCGCGCAGGGATGACATCCGGTGGAAAAAAGACACAGTGATCCGGCGATCCTTTATGGGTTAATTTCATAATACCTTTTCATTGACAAGACAGTTTTCGGCATTATTTTAAAGTTATCTTCTTTACAGAACACATCTTACTGATTTTATTGATTTTAAATTTTTCACAACAGCAACCCGGAGAACATCGGATCAGGGAACTTTATGTCAAGCAAAAGGGATTATTATGAAGTGTTGGGCGTCGGCCGGGATGCCCCGGACAGTGACATCAAATCCAGTTACCGGAAACTTGCCATGAAATATCATCCGGACAGAAACCCGGATGATAAGGAAGCAGAGGAAAAATTCAAGGAAGCCGCTGAAGCCTATGAGGTGCTTCGGGATCCGGAAAAAAGAAAACTCTATGATCAGTACGGACACCGGGGACTGGAAAATACCGGTTTTTCAGGTTTTGGCGGATTTGAAGATATATTTTCCAATTTCGGCGATGTTTTCGAGGAATTTTTCGGCTTTGGTGGCGGAAGGCGGAGCGGACGGACACGCGCGCAGCGGGGGGCTGATCTCCGCTATGACCTGGAACTCAGTTTCATGGAAGCCGCATTTGGTACAGAAACCCAGATCAATGTGGAAAAACGGGCTTCCTGTCCCACATGTGCGGGAACAGGATGCGAACCCGGAACCAGACCGGAGATATGCAGGCACTGCGGGGGCAGCGGCCAGATTTCCCGTTCCCAGGGATTTTTCACTGTGCGGACTGCATGTCCCCACTGCCGGGGCAACGGCCAGAGCATTACCCATCCCTGCTCCAACTGCCGGGGCAACGGCCAGGTGCGGATAAGCAAAAAAGTGGCTGTGCGTATTCCTGCGGGTGTGGACAACGGTTCCAGACTCCGGCTGACCGGTGAGGGCGAAGCCGGGGCACAGGGCGGACCTCCGGGTGATCTTTATGTGTTCATTCACGTCAGACCCCATGAATTTTTTCGCCGTGAAAATGTTGATGTCATCTGCGAAGTACCGGTTTCCTTTATTCAGGCTGCTCTGGGCGACAAAGTGAAAATTCCCACTCTTAACGGGGAAAAGGTTCTGGATATTCCCAAAGGAACCCAGCCCGGTGAACTTTTCCGCTTCCACGGCGAAGGCATTCCCTCTCTGCGCAACGGCAAACGCGGGGATCAGATTATCCGGGTGGAAATACGCACGCCCACCAATCTCAGCAAAAAACAGGAAAATCTGCTCCGGGAATTTGCCAAAGCAGAAGAGGGCAAATTTTCCAACAAACTGAAAAACATACTCAAAGGCGGTCAGGCAAGGGCCGCTGGATAGTCGCAGAGGTTTCAGGTGTCAGTGTTCAGATTCAAAAGCATACTGAAACCTGAAACCTTTTTTCAGGTTTCAGTATTTATTTTCCTGAAACCTGAAACTTTTTTCAGATATTCAGTATTTATAGTATCTTCCTCAACTTTTGTCCTTTATGACTGTGCAAAAAAACGCTTTGCTTAATTTTTGCACTCCCCGGATCAGGTTTTGCAGAAGACAAAAGTTGTTAAAAGAACTCTATTTTCCTGAAACCCGAAACCTGACATCAGAAAGAATATTTCCATGTTTGAATTAAAAATTGTCACCCGTTTTGCCGCAGCCCACCAGTTGAAAATGGTGGGAGCCAAATGTGAAAATCTTCACGGCCATAACTGGAAGGTGGAAGTCTGCGTGGAGGGAGAAAAACTCAACCGTGCGGGCGTACTGATGGATTTCGGGGATATTAAACGCAATGTGGCAGAAATCATGAAGGATTTGGATCACAGATTTCTTAATGAAGCCGGTTTTTTCGGGCCTGAGACCCCGCCTTCCTCGGAAAATATCGCTTTGTATATTTTAGGGCAACTGCAGAAAAGAATCATTGAACCGGGTGTGAAAGTGACCCGTGTCAGTGCATGGGAATCAGATGATTCCTGTGCCACCTGCATTGCAGACTGAGATCTGGGGTGGCATTTCCTTCCCTTTTTGTGTATAAAAAAAACCGGATTTTTTCGGAAAAATCCGGTTTTTCGGAAAATTTATGTCTGAAAATATATGGAAACGTGCTTAAACTGGCAGCCCCATGCAGGGGAGAATTTACAAATAAAGTCTGCTGAATACTGAACTCTCACTCACTCAGATGTCTGAGGATATAAATAACCTCCTCCATGCCGATTCTTTTATCACCGTTCACATCCACTCCGGAATTTTGATAATTATTGTCGCATATTCCTTCTGTTTTAATTCCTGTAAGAACCTGTAGAGCCAAAATGGCATCCCGCAGGTCTATGCCTTCTTTGCAGTCAATATTGCCGGTGATCATGTTCAAAGGCGGACAGAGCGGCCTGCTGACGGCGACACCCACCACCAGAGACCGTTTCTGCGGATCATTCGAATCAAGGGTAAGTTGGGCATTTTCACCGCTCAGGGGAACAGAAGCCCAGTTTTGCACAGAAACAAAAACTGTCTGCTGTGCATTCGGGAGGATCTTTATGTTCAAACTCGGAGAAACAGCCAGCCAGGTTCTGTTTGTGGTGATACTGCTGATAATCAGATCCGCAGTGCCCCGGTTTGAAACCGTCAGCACACTTGCATTTTCTGACAGATAGGCTCCTGAAGCAGAACAGGCATAACTGCCGAATTTCACAGCATCTGTAACATCATCATAGGCAATGCGGAAATATCCGCTTTCCCCCCAGGTTGGCCCCCAACTGTTTTTGGCTTTGAAAGACTTTTCTGCATCATTGTATCCAACCAGCAGCACAGCATGCCCGTTTGTGCTCCAATTTATATTTTCGATACCTTTATAATCATAAACCCCTCCCCGGTACCCGCCGATAAAGGTTCCGTCAGCCGGAACCCGCATGGATACAACAAGCGGCCCGCTCTGCAGAGCCATCCGCAGATCATCCACAGAATGGTTTTCCCCCCACAGACCTGATGCCGGAGTGCAGGAACCTGTTCTGACAGTATAATCCGGTTTTAAACATCTGTCACCGCAGTTCCCGTTTTTTCCGATATAGCCGTAACAGGTGTCAGGAACAGCACCAAACTGTTTGATATAATTCATTACATCCCAGTACCAGCCGCCACTGCAGTTAATGCCGTCTGTACAGGAAAGAAGGGCCTGCTCGGAAAGATCCGGGTTTGGCATAAGATTTGCCTGATTCATCAGATTTTCAATCAGGGCCACAGTGGAAAATACCGCACATGCGCCGCACCCGCCCTGGGCCTTTGCCGGAGTGTCATACCGGCTCCAGTCCTGATTGTCAGGCAGACTGTCAAGCCCCGGACTCTGCGGGGGCCGCACATGGGTTTGCCAGTATTCCTTCACCTCATCGGGAATAATCAGCCCCATTTTGAATTCAGATACTTCATCTGTGCTGAGGGCAGGTGCTGAATCTGTCCGTTCCTCTGCTGCACGTCCGGGTGTATAGCATTTGCTCAGGCTCAGGGAATCCGGGGAAACATGGATAGCCGGAGAACTTGCAGGTTCATTTCCGAAAAAATATACGGCTTCGGCTGTTCCCTCTGTATCTGCACTGGCTCCTGCACCGGCAATGGAGCGGAAATAATCTGAAGACACAGGAGAATCAGAAACCGAAACCGATGCGCCCAGCCGGTAACTTTTGTCACCGGACATGATTTTCTCTTTCTGGTTCCATGAACTTCCGTTTTTTCTGAAAATATAAACCGCACCGGTTCCTGCTTCCGCTCCATCTGCACCGACAGCCGCGTAATTTTCAGAAAGAGAAACAGATCTGCCGAAAAAAGATCCGGCACTGCCATCACCGGCTGTGAGTTTGGCAGTCTGTGACCAGTTGGTGCCATTTCTGGAAAAGATATAGGCAGAACCGGATCTGTCTCCCCGGTCATCATCCGCATTCGCTCCCACAATGGCATAACTGCCTGAGACGGAAACCGAAAAACCGAAAAAATCACCGGCTGCCCCGTCTGATGGCAGAAGTTTGCTCTGCTGAATCCAGCCGCTGCCGCCATTGTAGAAAACATAGGCAGCGCCCGACTCTATGCCTTTGTCATCCCGGCCATGCGCGCCCACAATGGCATAATCCCCGGAAATGGAAACCGACCATCCGAAATGATCCTCAGCCCTTGCGTCACTGGCCTGCAGTTTGGCCTGCTGAGTCCATCGTCCGTTGCTGTTTTTGAAAATATAAGCCGCTCCTGCATCTGTTCCTGCCCCGTCACTGCGGTATGCACCCACAATGGCCATATCGCCGGATATGGACACACTGAAACCGAAATCATCGTTTCTTTTCCCGTCATCGGCTGTCAGTTTGGCATGATGCGACCAGAAGGAACTGCTCTGTTTAAAAATATATGCGGCCCCGCTGTTGGGAACTTTTCCGTCACTGCCGCATGCTCCCACAATGGCATAATCCCCGGAATCAGAGAAAGGATCATCATACACAGCCGCGCTGTATCCGAAATGCCCGAAGGACAGATCGTCAGGTGAACGCAGCTCAGCCGCCTGTTCCCAGGTTGTTCCGGTATAGCGGAAAAGCAGTGCCACACCGGAATCTTTTCCGTATGTGTCATTTTTGGGAACCCCGGCAATGGCATAACCGCCGGAAATGGAGACCGTCTGGCCGAACATCTCTTTTTTGCCGCTTCCGCCCACTTTGATTTCTTTCACACCCGATGTATGGGCAGGCATGGAGGTGCAAAGCAGCAAAACCGTTATTACTGCCGGATATAAATGGAATTTCCTGTTCATCGTGTTCTCTTGTGAATTATGGATTGCCGGAAAATTTATGATCTGCTGATATTGGAATCCTGTCATTCCGGCATAAGCAGGTATGACAGGAAGAAGTTGCATGTCATATAAATAACGTACTGCATTGTTTCATTTAAAATTGCAGGCCGGATTAATGTCAGCATAATCCGGCAGGTACTCTGCCGTGAATTTCATCTGAAACAATGCAGTACTCTGTCAGACCGATTCTCTATTGAATTTATACAATAAGGTGAATTATTTCCTCTGTGTCCTCTGCGGGAAACTGAATCATATACCGATACTTAAAATATTTTGGTAATTCTGCCGGGCGGATTTTAACCGCAGAGTAACACAGAGTTTCCGCAGAGTGACACAGAGTTTTTCTGTTCGGAATTCAGATATGAATCTGAACCTCTGCAAATGTTTCAGGTAATGGTATAAGTATATTTTCAATGGAGAATTGGTATCAGACCTGAATCTGTGAGCTGCAGAAACCGGATTTTTCCAAAAAAACCGGTTTTTCTGTACACTTCAGATCATAAGGTGATTTATGAAAATAAATATCCCGGTTCAGTTCACAGGCACAGGGCAAAAGCTTGGAAGCCTGTGCTGCTTTTCCGGGATATTCTTTTCTGAAAATCACCTTACTGAAGGTTAAGGGAAACAGACTGAATTGATAAAACAGGAACCTCCGTCATCTCCGGGACCCGGGCCGAAATCCCGGACAGTGATGCTGACTTCATCAGTTCCTGTCAGACCGTTGCTGTCTGTCACCCGCAACTGAAACACAAGGACAATGCCTCCGGTGGTGACACCCGGAGCTGTAAAAGAGGTTTTTTTCAGGGAAGCCGGTTCTGAAAAAGTCACAGTTGGACCGGCCATCTGTGTCCACCAGTAAGATTTGATGACACCGTCCTGTGCAAACGTACCGGAACCGTCAAGCACCACAGTGCTGCCCTCATCTGCTGTACGGTCATCACCGGCATTGACCACAGGGGGACGGGGTCCTGCTGTGACGGTCACCACAGTCTGATCACTGTCCTGCAGCCCCTCATTGTCCACCACAGTAAGCCGGAAGATCAGTGGCTGAGCGGATGCAGCGGGTGCTGTAAAAAAAGGTTCAGGAATAAGAGGATCTGAAATTGTCACAGGGGTTCCGGAAATCTGGGCCCATAAATATGAGGTAATCCATCCGTCCGCATCTTTGGATGCTGATCCGTCCAGAAACACCGGCTGCCCGGTTATGACAGACTGATCCGCTCCTGCTTCCGCAAGGGGATTCTGTCCTATATAAGTGACTGTCACTGTCACAAGATCAGAATCCATAAGTCCGTGGCTGTCTGCCACAGTGAGTTCAAAGGTAAGGGTTCCGCCGCCGCGGGGAACATCCGGGGCAGTAAATGTGGGACTGATTTTTTTTGCATCAGAAAGCGTGACCGGGATTCCCCCGATCTGGCGCCAAATATACAGACTGATACTGTTTTCCGGGTCAGTGGAACCTGAACCATCAAGCATGACTTCCTTTCCCTCTTCCACAGTCTGATCAGATCCGGCATGGGCCACCGGAGGCTGGTTGTCCGGCGATACCACATTCACTGTAACCTGTGCAGAATTCTTCAGCCCGCCTTTGTCTGTCACGGTCAGTTCAAAACGCAGCGCAATTCCCCCGTTTCCTGTGGCAGGAGCTGTGAACACAGGACGGACTGCGGCAGGATTGGAAAGAGAAACCACAGTGCCAAGTATCTGCCGCCATTCATAAGCGGCAATATCCCCTGCTCCATCCGGATCTGCGGATGCGGAACCGTCCAGAGTTACCTGAATTCCCGGATTTACTGTCTGATCCGCTCCCGCGCTGGCTGCAGGCGGATGATTGACCGAAACCGCATTCTTTGAAATCACGTTCACGGTTATATTGTCTGTGCCACTCAGTCCGCCGGTATCAGTCACTTTCAGTTCAAAAGTCAGGGATTCTCCGCTGGCTGATACTGCTGGAGCCGTGAACCGGGCCTGTTTCCCGCCCGCATTGCTGATGGTTACGCCAGTTCCGTCTGTCTGCCGCCATGCCCATGACACAATGCCGCTGCCTTCACCGTTATCCGGATCTGTGGAATTGGAGCCATCCAGAATGACTGTATCTCCCTCATACACAGTCTGATCCGGACCTGCATTGGCAAGGGGCGAACGGTTTTCCGGCATACGGCGTATGATGACGGTCACCGTGTCAGAGTCCCACAGACCGCCTGAATCTGTGACAGTGAGCATAAATGTCAGTTCTGCTTCCCCGGCAGGTCCCGGATCCGGAGCGATGAACGCGGGCCGAATATCGCGGGGGTTGGACAGAAGAACCGGAATTCCCATTGTCTGTTCCCACAAAAGTGTGAGAATTTCATCAGCATCCGGATCAGATGCAGATCCGTTCAGGGTGACCATTGTTCCAGCATACACTGTCTGGGCTGTTCCTGCGCTGGCTGTGGGACTGTGGTTTACAGAAGGTCCCAGCACTTTGACAGTTACCGTGTCCGCAGCCGTTGCATTGTTCGGATCTTTCACGGTAAGCTGAAACACCAGAGATATTTCCTGCCCGGCACTGACAGTTGGGGCGGTAAACACGGGTTTTGCTGATGCGGGATTGGACAGGGTCACGGATGTGCCGGAGATCTGTATCCATGTATAGGTGAGAACTGCTCCGGGTGTGGCAGGTGAGGAACCTGTGCCATCCAGTGTAACCTGCGCACCGGAATTCACGGTCTGATCCGGCCCGGCACTGGCCTGGGGAGAAGGAGCAGCACCGGCTCCCTTCACCCTTACAGTGACCGAGTCTGTATCTGTCTTATTATTCGGGTCTTTAACCGTAAGATCAAACACCAGCGATATTTCCTGACCGGCACTGACAGTTGGGGCGGTAAACACGGGTTTTGCTGAGGCTGGATTGGAAAGTGTCACGGATGTGCCGGAGGTCTGTATCCATGTATAGGTGAGAACTGCTCCGGAAGTGGCAGGCGAGGAACCTGAGCCATCCAGTGTCACCTGTGCGCCGGAATTCACGGTCTGATCCGGGCCTGCACTGGCCTGGGGAGAAGGAACTTCAACCGCTCCCTGCACCCTGACAGTGACAGTGTCGGCATTTGTCGCATTGTTTGGATCTTTCACCGTAAGCTGAAACACCAGAGATATTTCCTGACCTGCACTGACAGTTGGGGCGGTAAACACGGGTTTTACTGCTGATGGGCTGGATAAAGTTACGGAGGTGCCGGACTTCTGCGTCCATGTATAGGTCAGAACCCCTCCGGATGTGGCAGGGGTGGAAGCCGAGCCATCCAGAGTGACCTGTGCTCCGGAATTTACGGTCTGATCCGGCCCGGCATTGGCAGAAGGCGGGGAAGGGGAAGATGCTGATTGGGTATCCAGATTGATCTGTGTGCGGCTTCCTTCCTCACCCACAGCAATCTGTCCCTGCGCAGGAGATAAAACAGTCAGTTCCTGCCCATTACGATATACATGTATGACTGCCGAATCCCCGGGGTGTGCCCCGCCCGGCTGTTCGTCATGAAATAAAGGGATCGAAACTGTGTACCAGTTCGTAGCGTTTAACCCGGCGGAATCTGCTTTCGGTGAATAGGAATTCCCATCCGGACGTTTGACTTCAAAGGTATAAGCCGCTCCATTTTCCTGGCTGATCAGGGAACCGTCAACGGTAAGGGTTCCTCCGATTCTCGCAGGAATGGGAATCTGGGCTGAAGCCTGCAATGGCAGGTAAAACAGAAAAAAAAAGATTTGGGCGACAAACAGTTTTCTCAGCATGAATTGACCTTTCTGCACTTTGTGATTATCCGGATTTTTTGCAGATCTCCGAAAAAAATTTCCGGAAACTCCGAAAATCGGACATTGGTATATGTTATTTTTCTCTCCCTTTTGTTATCCAAAAACTGAAAAGGAATCTATACCAATTTCTGTTTCAAATTCAAGAAATTTCTTCCGTTTTTCCGGAGTTTTTTTACGGTAAAGTCCAAGTGCAGTCTTCTTTGACCTGAATCCAGTATCCGTATGCCGGGGATATGGTAAAAAGATTGCTGAAAGGAGGATCTACCGGATCAAACAGTTTCCACTGTCCATCCGTAAACATCCATACCGCACTGATTTTTCCCGATATAACGGAAAAGGCGTTCTCAATTTTCTGGGGCGTGCCGGAATTGTATCCCACCAGATTCCAGCCCTTGTCAATGTCTTTGTAAAGAGGAATGGATTTGGGAGGAGCGGAGCCGGAAACCGTCAGAGTGGCCGCTTCTGTCATTTCAATCCAGTATCCTTTGCCCGGTTCAACCGAATTCAAATCATTGTAACCCGGGTACACAGCATCATAGATCAGCCATTTTCCTCCCTGACAACTGTGCACAACAGCATATTTTCCGGAAATCGGGGCCAGAACGGAAGTGATTCCGGTATTTGCAGGGGTCACTGGAAGACTGAAAAGATTCATGCCCTTGTGCAAAGCAATGGAAAAAATTTTTCCCGGATTGTCATCGTCATCCGGATTCAGAGGATTGCCTCCGCTGCTGATTTCGTATCTGTCCGAATTTCCGCCCCTGTCGGTGTCGGCCAGAAGAGGATCGGTTCCGTAACGGGAAATTTCATCAAAGTCATTTATGCCGTCCCCGTCTGTATCTGCTTCCAGGGGATGTGCCCCGTTTTTGTATTCATTCAGATTGGAAACACCGTCTCCGTCTGAATCGCCCGCGGGTGACAGATTGCCGCCGTAACGGTTCTCCCACCAGTCCGGCAGCCCGTCACTGTCTGAATCAGAACTGCTGAGAGCATAGGCAGTATCAGCGTGGAAAAAATATATATCCGGGATTCCCGGCGGAATCCATATCAGACATAAGATATACATCAGCCATATCCAAATGGAGAATGTGCAAATTCTCATGATACGTTCCATATTATATCCGGCCGTGTCCATCTCTGTCATTTCTGAATATCCTTGTTTATAATCAGAATGTTATATAAAATATAAAAAAATAACCGTGTATTAACTTTGCGTTGGATTCTGCGTGCAGCGTCTTTTTTGCAGACTGAAAACACCCGGTGCATAAAATTCCTTCTTTCTGAAATATTTCTCAGATTCCATATCAGTCTGCTGAATTTTATGTATAAGGTGATTTCCAGAAAAGAATATCCCGGAAAAGTAGCATAAGCTAAAAGTAGCATAAGCTTCCAGCTTATGCCTGTGAACTGAAATGGGATATTTATTTTCAGAAATCACCTAATTTTACTTTGTCAAGTTATGAAATCTGAAAAAAACTTCAGCACTGACAGCCGCATTTTCTGCCGCGAAGACACAAAGAAACAAAGTTTCACGAAGATTTTATGCACAGTTGTTTTTCAGATTTCACAGTTATATCCGGCAAAGTTGACAAAGTAAAACTAAGTAGGCAAACAAAAGTTTTCATTTATTCAAAAACCGGATTTTTCTAAAAAATCCGGTTTTTCTGAAAATTTTATGCCCCAAAATTTATGGAACCTTACTTACCACAGGTTTCATATAAAACCGGGAAGTTGGGAACTTATTATAACTCCCCAAAATATCTGCATACCACTATTTGTCTGATAATGCAACAATTTATTCTTATTCAGCAGATAAATGCCTGTGCACAGGTTTGGAAATATGAATTAGTGACTGAATTAAACATTTTAAAATAAAATAGTTGAAGAGTCTATCCGAAGATACGGTTTTCGCATGATTATTTTTCAGATTTCATATAAGATCAATTTACATAAAATACAATACTCAATTAATACCTATGCAATACGTAAAGAATATGGCAAATAATATCTGCTTACGCTTACAATGCCAGTGAGGATATATCCCCGTCTCCCCCACCAAAAGAGACAAGATAGGCTCTGAGGTTGATTTTTCTGTTCTGTATGCCGATTTTTCTGCGGATACTGTTCCTCTGGTTTTCAACAGTTCTTGCGGAAAGATTCATCATCCGGGCAATTTCCTTTGTGGTTTTTCCGTGGCGGACCAGATTGACAATTCTGATCTCCGCAGGGCTGAGCCGCTGAAATTCTGTACTCATCCTGTGCATGAACGGAGAACAGATTTCCGTCAAATTTAAAATAATATCATTCAGATAATTTGTCTGCACAGAATTCAGTCGGCTTTCCTTAAGTCTGTCCAGAAGCGGAAAGACAAAACTGTTTATGTTGAACACAAATGCTCTTTCCACTTCCTTTCTGTATTCCTCCCTGTTTTTCAGAAGCATCTGCAAAGCAGTATTCATTTCTTCCAGGTCTTTTGTTTTTTCTGCCAGTTCCCTGTCCCTGTTTTCCAGATGCCTGCACGCTTTCAGGAGTTCGGCAGTTCTTTCCTCCACCCTGTGTTCCAGTTTGTCGCGGGCCTCCACCAGGGCATTCTGCATCTGTGTGAGTTTCAGATGCAGCCTGACACGGGCAATCACCTCTTTACTGTGAAAGGGCTTGGTGATATAATCCACACCGCCAACTTCGAATCCTTTGCTTATCACTGTGGGATCTGTAAGTGCACTCAGAAAAATGACGGGAATATCACAGATGTCCGGATCTGACTTTAATCTGCGGCATACCTCAAAACCGTCCATATCCGGCATCATCACATCCAGGAGTATCAGATCCGGTTTATGGGAAATGAGAAATTTCAGTGCCTTAATTCCATTTTTGAAAATAGCCACCTGATACTGGTGAAACTCCAGCAGGTCAGTCATAAGACTCAGATTTTCAGGATCGTCATCCACGAGCAGGATAAAGGATTTTTTATCTTTTCCGGGAATCTGCGGGGCGGATTCGGAACATGCCCCTGTATTTTCACTGTTGATCATCGGATATAATCTTCCAGAAAGGGAGGAGTTGCCATATAACCGTGAACAGGACGCCATTCGCACCGGGCGGTAAGTTCCACACCGCCCTGAATGACAGAAACCGGCCGGTCTGACGAAACCACAACGGTGACAATGTTTTCATGCAGGGCAGTGAAACGGAGAGCTGAATTGTACCTTGCGCCTCTGGCCCGATCCTCGCCTGCAACAGCCTGTCCATCCAGCAGACACGCGAATCTGTGAAGGTGAATATCCCGGCCAATGTGAAGTGCACCATCTACTTTTGACAAAGATTTGGCGAGATCCAGCATATCCTTCCGGCAAAGATCAAGCGGGAATTCAAGATGCTGTCCCGCTATCCGGATGGGTTCCGGATTCAGATCCAGAACAAGGGTGCATCCGTGACGCTGTTCCTGCGCACTGTGCACAATGGCTGATGTGATTTTGAAAAGCGCGGTATGTGACGCGGAATCCATTCCTGATTCCAGCAGAGCCTCCTCCACCTGCACCAGTTTGGCCCTGCGGGTGGAGGAATGAAATTTTCCGTCAGAAAAACTGCATATCAGATTTCCGTTCAGATGCAGATACCCATGGCCGCCCCGGAAATCTGCGAATATGCAGGCTTCCGGCATTTTTCCCACAGCAATGCCGATAATGGTTTTTCCGTCAGAAACCAGTTTTCTTTCAGAATTTTCCACAGACAGCAGCATTTTCCGTACATGCTTGCAGTTGCGAAGGTTTGGCTGTTCCATGCAGGGAAAACGCGCTATGAAGGTGATGTCACTGACAGCCGATGGCTCGGCAAAAACCAGTTCGCCTCTGGGCCATACCCCTTCCTCAACGGTTTCGGAAATGCCCAGAATCGCGTCCAGAGTGGGATAAACCCGGATCTGGGTATCCCATCCTATGCCTGCACTCCGTTCATCCACAATATAATCCCGTACCGCATGGGTGGCATATTCCCGGAGAACATATCCGGAAGTGCCAATGCAGGGAACTTCGGCGTTTGCCATATCCTGTGAAAGCAGCCAGACCGCATGTTCCAGCCATCTTTCAGTGGGGCCTGTGGAACACATGTCCGGATGATGCTCGGTAAACCACATCTGATAGGCAAGGGAACGGGAATATCCGCCAAAGGAAATCAGTCCGGTCAGTTGCAGATTTTTTTCATGCTCCACCTCATGGATTTTCATGTTCCGTGAATAAAAACTTTTTTTCCGCCATCCCTGTGAATCCAGATACAGTTCTTTGAGTTTGGGTTCATGTCCCTGGAGCAGAAACTGGGGATCATAAATGCGTATGGGAGAATCTGTATCTGCGGCATAAATCAGGGCCACCCGGCTGGGCTGGGAAAAATGGGAAAGCCCCTCACGGAGTCCGTCATAAATATGGTAAATACACTGGTTCTGTTTTGCACTGCCTGTCATTTTTCACCGGATTTTCTTTGTTCATATAGGCTTTAAGAAAATAATTTTGGGGTTTCCTGCAGGTTGGGGTGAACGGAGTGAACCCCAACCTTGTATGTTGGAGTTGAGTTGAGTTGAGTTGACCCGTCCCATGCGTCAGTGTA